>JAHRWO010000276.1 GCA_019105125.1 Flavobacterium sp. | reverse complement strand
TATGCCTAAAATTGATCAATTCTATGATATGATAGAAAAGGAAATGAAGAATTTAAGTGATGGTAAATAATAAATAATAGTAAAAAAAACGCTTTCAAAATTGAAAGCGTTTTTTTTTTATAAAATATCCAAACTTCCTTTTCCTTCACGAATTACTTCCGGTTCATAGTTAGTCAAATCTATAATGGTTGAAGCTACATTATCTCCATAACCACCATCGATAACCAAATCTACTTTGTTATTCCATTTTTCGAAGATTAATTCTGGATCTGTAGAATATTCTATAACATCATCTTCATCATGAATAGAGGTAGAAACAATTGGATTTCCTAATAGTTTTACAATTTCTCTCGCGATATTATTATCAGGAACACGAATACCTACTGTTTTTTTCTTTCTGAATTCTTTAGGTAAATCATTATTTCCCGGCAAAATAAAGGTATAAGGACCAGGTAAAGCACGTTTTAGAATTTTAAAAGTCGATGTATCAATTTGTTTCACATAATCTGAAAGATTGCTCAAATCGGAACAAACGAATGAAAAATTGGCTTTTTCTAACTTAATTCCTTTGATTTTGGCAATTTTTTCTAAAGCTCGAGAATTGGTAATATCACAACCTAATCCATACACGGTATCGGTAGGATAAATAATTAAACCTCCATCCTTTAGAACATCTACTACTTTTTTTATAGCAGCTTCGCTAGGCTTATCTTGGTATATTTTGATGAATTCAGACATATAGAACAGATTGATTAAAAAAAAGTGAAAAACATTATAAAAATAACATTTTTCACTTTAAAATCTAAAACTAAAAAAAATGATTTTTACCTAAACAAAGGTATAAAATTATTGTTTAATAAGTTGGATTTCGGCAACTAACTTAATCTCCTCACCTACTAAAACGCCACCTGTTTCAAGAGCTGCGTTCCAAGTTAAACCAAATTCTTTTCTGTTAATTTTGCCATTAACAGATAGTCCTGCTTTTGTATTTCCCCATGGATCTTTCATTAATCCACTGTATTCTGTTTCTAAAGAAATACTCTTTGTAACATCTTTAATGGTTAAATCACCGTTGATAATGTAGTTTCCTTCATTTACTTTAGAAATTGAAGTACTAACAAAAGTTAGTTTTGCAAAATTGTCCGTATCAAAGAAATCTGCACTTCTTAAGTGATTATCTCTATCAGAGTTATTTGTATCGATAGAATTAACTTCTGCTGAAAAATTGATTTTTGAAGTTTCAAAATGATCGTCTTCATTTTCAATTGTTGCGTCAAATAAATTAAATTTACCTGAAACATTAGTAAACATCATGTGTTTTACTTTAAAACCTATTTCTGAATGTGTTGGGTCTATTGCCCATGCTGATTTTGCCATACTTTTAAAATTTATTGTGTTATTATTTTTAAATTATTTAATTTTACAAGGTTAAAGGTATTTCCATTACTAAAAGCTCTGTATCTGAAGCCGTTGATTGGATATCAAATTGATCGACATTCCAAATTCCAAATCCATCTTTGGCTTCAAGTTGCTGTGTTTCTATGATAACTCCTCCTTTAATTACAAATACATAAACCCCATTTCCTTTTTTCTTTAATGTGTAAGAACTAGAAATTCCTTGATCAAAATTCCCCATGTGAAACCAAGCATCTTGATGAATCCATACGCCTTCATCATTGGGATCAGGAGATAGTATTTGCTGAAATTTATTTTTTCTAGCAGCAATATCTAGTGAAATTTGATCGTATCTTGGCGTTACATTTCGTTTATTTGGATAAACCCAAATTTGAAGAAACTTTACCAATTTGTCTTGATTTTTATTAAACTCACTATGAAAAACACCGGTTCCAGCACTCATAACTTGGACATCACCATTTTTAATCACAGTGGTATTTCCCATACTGTCTTTGTGTTCTAAATCACCTTCTAAAGGAATACTGATGATTTCCATATTGTCATGAGGGTGTGTTCCAAAACCTCTACCTGCATCTACAATATCATCATTCAAAACACGTAATACACCAAAATGCATACGTTCTGGATTATGATAATTAGCAAAGCTAAAAGTATGTCTGCTTTTTAACCAACCATGATCTGCATAACCACGAGTATTGGCTTTATGAAGAATCGAATTTTCTAAAATTTTAGAATCGGTATTGGGAATATGATTAAAACCTAATACTTCTGGTTTCTCAATTTCATCATTTTGATTTACCAAAACATTCCCTAAAACTGCTGAAGCAGCAAACATTCCAGTACCAAACAATCCTTTCTTTAAAAAACTTTTTCTATCCATTTTTATTCCAATTTGATAGTACAAAATTAAGACGGTAAAAAACAAAAAACATTGAACTAGATTAAGAAATGAATTTTAAGAATTTTTTGCTAATCTATTTCTAATCTTACTTAAAAATTCAGGTGATATTCCAAGGTAAGAAGCAATGTAATGTTGTGCTACTCTTTGAGGCAACGTAGGATATTTTTTTAAAAATTCTAAATATTTATCTTGGGCCGGTTTTGAAATAGTTTGTATCAATCTATTTTGAGTCGCTGATAAGTTTCGTTGTAAGAGCAACCGAAATACACGCTCAAATTTAGGAACTTGAGCCAAAAGTTGTTCTTTAGTTTCAGGAGTTAAAATAAATAACTCAGAATTTTCAAGTGTTTCAATATACAATTGAGAGGGTTGTTGCATGCTGAAAGAAGCAATATCACTCACCCACCAATCTTCAATTGAAAACTGGAGAATAACCTCAAATCCATTCTCGTCTATGTAATAAGTGCGAAGACAACCTTTATTTACAAAAGCTTCAAAATCACAAACAGACCCTTCTTGTAATAAAAGTGTTTTTTTAGGAACCGATTGTATTACCAGTAAATTTGTAAAAATATTTACTTCTTCATCGGTCAGAGTAACATACTTTTTTACATTATTTAAAATAGACTCTAAACCCATAATAAATTATTTAATTTCTTGATTAAAGGCATAAAATACCTCATTTTTTAACAAACCGCTTCCTCCTCCAAAATGCATTATTGTTTTCGTATTAGGAAAATGAACAGTTGTATATTCTTGAATGGCTTGCTCTTCTAAAATAGGTATACCGCAACTTAATAAAACTACATCGAAGGTTTGCTGATGAATTACATCATAAAAATCATTTATTTTATTACAAATAGAAGCTTTCCAGGAATAATTTTGTTGAATTACTCGATGTAATGTGTTTAAAATCTCAGTATTAGTTCCTACAACTAAAAAATTCAAATCTTGCATAATGAATTATTTACAAAACAAAATTACAGCAAGTTGGATTACTAATACCTTAATCTAAATTAAGAAATTATGAAAAACGCAAACCAAAATCAAAAATGTTTAAATCTAATTAATTCCTAAAAGTGTATTTTAACTAAGAAAAAAAATATTTTTTGTTCATCAAGTTCAAAAAAAAAGATTAAAATTTTGATAAACTATATTTTTAATCCTAAAATTAAATTTAAAATATTTTATGAATTGCTTTCAATTGTATTTTTTTATAAATTTAACAAATTATTTAAATATTTTTTTAATAAAAATAAATTTTAAGTTATTAATATTTATAAAAAATCAAAAAAATAAATATTACCAAAAAAAAATACACACAATTGATTTACAACAAAATAGATTGCTTTTGTTATTTTATTTTAATTATTATCTAAAATTAATTTTAATTTAACAATTTAATTGTTTTAATTATTTGTAAATTTGTAAAAAATAACACAACAATAATATTGAATTTCTGCCCCCTGAAAAGCAGTATTATTACACTACCTACACCTAAATTATTTTTTGATTGCTAATGTGAAAATTGTTATTTACACATTAAATAATTTGCTATGAAAATACTTGTCATTGAAAAAAATGAAATAATTAAGAATTTAATATTTCACATCCTTCAAAAAGAAGGGTACGAAATTAAATTAGCATCCAACGGGAAAGAAGCCTTTGATTATTTGTCTGAAGATGTCTTCAATATTGTTATAACTAATATTCATTTACAATACTATTCAGGTTTTGAGCTTATCTCTTTAATTAAGTCAAACGAAAATTATAGTAAAACTAAAATTGTTGTCTTATCTGATAATTTTACTCCAGACAACATGTTAAGATTATACCAAATGGGTATAGATGATATGATAGAAAAACCGTTTACGCCTGTAGAAATGATTTGTAGAATAGGAAAATTATCAGAATTAATTACCAATACCAAAAAGCCTTGATTGAACTAATAGATAACATACCCGATACATTGTTTAGAATTTTTATTTTCAATATTATTATTGTTAATATTGGAATGCTATTAGTTTTCATTTACAACAATCCTATTGCGTTAGACGACAAGAAGAATAAAAAAATAAAAAACATATTTAATGAACTGCTTAATGAACTTATTCTTAATGTAAATAAAATCGATTTAAAACAGAATCATGTAATAAGACAATTAAAAGTTTTAGAAAAAAGAAGAGTTAAAATTATTTTCATTAAAATGCTAAGAGAATATGCAATATTCCTAAAAGGTAAAGAATTTGAAGCACTAACAGAAATTTACAAATCTATCGATCTTCACGTTAAAGATATGAAAGATTTAGAAAGTCGTAGAACCAAAACGATTTTAAACGCAATTGAACGTCTTAATCGATTTAAAATAGTTGTTGATCGAGAAAAAATGAGAAAACTTCAAAAACACAGCAGTCCAGAAGTTCGTGAGTTAGCAAATTCATATACTCTTAATATCTACAAAGATCCGGATATTTTCGAATTTCTAGATTTTACAAAGGAACCATTTACACCTTGGCAACGATTAGAATATTTTCAGCTAATTATCAACAATAAAGAAGCACCAATAATTGAGTTTAGTAAATGGATTCATCCTAATTATGACAACTCTTTGATTCTTCTCGCCCTTGATTTATGTGGACATTATAAACAAAAAAATGCTGCTCCAGCTATTCGTAATTTACTTAATATTACAAACGATTCTAAAGTGAGAAGCAAATTAATTAAAACTCTAGGAATTATAAATGATACTGATGCAATTGAGTTCCTAATGGAATTATTTAAAACAGAGAACGAAGTTAAATGTAAAATAGAAATCATAAGAAGTTTAGGATATTTAGGCTACAAAAACGGTAAAGTTGAATTATTCTTAAAAAATTTAATTCGAAATGAATCAAGCATTTCCATCAAAAAAGCTGCAATTATTGGTCTTAACCGTGTAAATTCATCTTTTTCAGCCTTAGAAAAAAGAATTTACAACTTCGATTTAGAAAAATTAAACAAAGAGGAACTTAAAGTAATATGACCGATATTCTTAACTTTTTTCAACAATACTTTGAAAGTTTTTACCCTTCGAACCCCTACAATAATGCAGCAAGAATTTTGACTATAGGTCTATTTATAAGTTTATTATTGACTAACGTTTTCTCGTTTATGGCCATTAAACGGTATTTGTTTAAAAGAAACTTTTCGCAAAGTAAAAAATTGGCTTTAATGAATCATGCTCCAGGGATAAGTATTATTACCGGTGCTTATAACGAATCATTAACCATCATCAATAATGTTCATTCTCTTTTATCGTTAAATTATCACAAATTTGAGCTAATTATTGTAAACGATGGTAGTAAAGACGATACTTTAGAAAAATTAATTAGGGAATTCAACTTAGAAGAAACAAATTATATTTTCGAAACTATTATTCAATCGACTCCTATAAAAAAAGTATATAAGTCTACAAATTTAGCTTATAAAAATTTAGTAGTAATCGATAAAGAAAATGGCGGTGGAAAAGCTGATGCCATCAATGCTGGTCTTAATTTAGCTAAATACGATTATTTTTTAAACATTGATGTAGATTGCGTATTGGATTTTGACACGTTATTAATTATGATGGACGTTGTATTAAATGAAAAGAAAAGATGCATTGGTGTGGGTGCTACTCTCAGAATGTCAAACTCAAGTTTTGTTGAGAGAGGAACAATAAAAAAAATTGGGGTTCCTAAGAAATTGTTAGTAAGATTTCAAGAATTAGAATACATACGTTCTTTTGTATTAGGCAAGATGGCATGGTCTTATTTAAATGCGGTTCCAAATATTTCTGGTGGATTAGGTTTGTTTGACAAAGAGATTGTTTTGAAAATTGGTGGATATGACAAAAATTCACTTGGAGAAGATATGGATTTGGTTTTTAGAATGATTATCTACATGCAAGAAAATAACGAACCTTATTGTATAAGAAGTGTTCCCCGAACATTGTGTTGGACAGAAGGACCAGAGTCATTAAAAATTCTCGTAAGACAACGTATTCGATGGTCAAGAGGTCTTTTTCAGATTTTAAAGAAAAATAAACACGTTTTGTTTAATCCGAAGTATGGAATTATGGGATTGGTGATATATCCCTATAATTTTTTCGTTGAATTCTTGTCGCCTTTTATTGAATTTTTGGGATTCTTAATCATGCTCTACTGTTATTTTTATGATCCTATTATGTTTTTGAACATGTTGTACTTAGTAGTGGTTATTGTAAGTTTTTATGTAGGATTGAGCTTCACAGCTGTCTTTTTAGATCGTAAAATAATTAAATATTATCAGAATAGTTTTGTAACATTAGGAATTGCAACTATGGCAATTATAGAGCCCATTATGTATCATCCTATTATTTTGTATTGCAGTATAAAAGGTTTTTTTGACGAAATTACTGGAAAGAAAAAGAAATGGGGAGTAATGCCTAGAAAAGGATTTAATAATATCTAAATTATGGTGCAACATTTTTTCAAAATAAAGATTAGTACTTTTTTCTTGCTGTTTAGTTATTTGAGTTTTTCACAAGAGAATTTAAAAAACGAAACAAATGCAGAACAACCAATAATTCGTGAAATTGACGCAACTAAAGTAACTAACCAATTGAATCAAATAGGACTTTCAGAAGTTCAAAGTTTTTATAGTGGCAATATCGAAAAGATGAGCACTACGTCTCTATTCTACCTCAGAAAATCGAGAAATCAGAAGTTTACTTTTGT
>JAHRWO010000235.1 GCA_019105125.1 Flavobacterium sp. | reverse complement strand
GCAAAAGTTGCAAAGAAAGGGGTACTACAAAACCTTTTTTGTCTTCCTCTGAAATGTTGAATTCAAAGGTTACAGCATCTTCAAATCTGGTTTTCAACAGTTCGCAATACGTTTTGGCAAAGTCTATTTCTTCTTCCACCGAAACCAATTCCTTGTCTTTTTGTTCCAAAACATAGCGATAAATTTTCGACATTGAATTGGTAAAACGTTGCGCTTGAACAGGATTTTCTTCAATCAAAGAATCTAAAACATTCAGAGAATTGAATAAAAAATGCGGGTCTAATTGATTTTTTAAACTTTCGAATTGCGCATTGGCAGATTTGGCGATGAGTTTTTGTTCTACCACTTCTTTTTTGGTAGAGTTTTTCCAAGCCGCCATAAAACCTCGAGCGTGACCAATTGCCGAAATCATAATCGCAAAATTGATGAAAAACCAATTGATGAAGTTCATCTCACCGTTGAAGAATTTTTCTGGATTTTTGCCTTGTATTACAATGAAATTCAAGTAATTACAGAAATAAACCAGTGCAACATTCATCATCAAAGTTCCTACAATAGCGGCGATGGTTCTTTTGCGCGTTTCCTCTGTCCACGAGAATTTTGAATCTAGATAATCGTTTAAAAAACCGTTTCCTAAACCTATGAAAAACGTGTACATTCCAGAAATAAGGAAAGTTATAGAGTATCTTTCGAATGTTTTTTCTCCACCATCAATTAAGAAGATAAAAAGACTTACAATAATATTGATGTAGAGTAGGTTAAGAGCCGTTTTTTTGATTACCTCGAGTTTCATTTTCTAAAAATAATATTTTAAAATTATTTTTCGTTTAAAATTTCTTGGATTTTTCTTTCTTCCCAGTTTCTGCCTAAAAACAGCTCACCACCAAAAACCGATAAACCATGAGCCAATAAGCCGAAACCCCAGAAAAAAGCCGTGTAATAATTATCAATATCATTAAAACCTTTTCCGTCTACAATCGCATTAGAGAAAATAATAAATACGTTTACCAATACGAAAACCAAAGCGTGCGTGTAAAAACCTTTGATTCTTTTTACGTGCTTTCTAGCGTTTTCTAGTTTCTGTTCTTGTGTTGTTTTGTACGTTTCCATAAATGTGAAATTTTATAAATTAATAGTGTATTTCTTTTTGATGGAACAAAGGTATCTCTGCTCACTTCTGAAAAGAAATAAGTTTTACTGAACCGTAAAAAATAGAAACTGAATCGTAGAAAATTACAAAATAGGAATGCAGAAATCTACCAAACACTTTTTCTCAGGGTGTTCTTGGTAATCATTATGGTAAATTTCATAAGGACATTCTTTTCTGAACTGGTGTCCGTTTTCGTTCATCCAAAGGAAAAGTGTGTTCCAAGCAGTTTCGAATTCGGGGAGCGTAATTTCTTGTCGTGAAATGATATATTTCCCTTTTGGTAAAATTTCCAGGAAAACTTCGCCTTCATTTTTGATGGCTTCTTCTAGCAACATTCCTGCATGAATTCTCACTTTATTGGGAGCAGTAACTTTGAAACTATCGTGATAAACGGTAATCATTTTCACATTTTCTCTAGGAAAAATATTTTTAGAAATTGCCCAAGAAATAAGGGTGTTGTAAGCGTTTCCTATATTCTGCACACCTATGCTTAATACTGATGCAATCTGCATTTCTGGCATTTCTTTTATTTGGATATTGGCTTTGTTTTCCATAAAATTAGGCTAAAAATAATCTTCGTAAGTCAAGCAATTACTTTTACAAATATAGGGTTAAAAACCAATCAGAAGCCTCTTATTATAAAAACCAAAAAACTCGAAGACGAATCCTCGAGTTTTCTGTTACAAAAGTTTAATATGAATGGAAATTTTTATTTTTTCGCTTTTTCTGGAGTGTAGATTTCTACGGTATTATTACTTGCGTTATAGAAATCTTTAATTGATTTTTCTTGATCATTCATCATTTCGCCCATCGTTTTATCATTTCCTGGCATCTTCATCGCTTTCATTTCTGGAGTGATTTGTGCTCTTATCGATGCAAAAGGATCTTTTTTATATTCCTCAAAAGAAGATTCAAATTTATCTCTGTTGATAATCGTTACATCATTTCTCGCACCAAACTGTGCCGATAGTTTTTCGCTGTAAGAAAGTTCCTCAAATTCTTTTAGCGGTTTATTAGCTGTTAAAAGCCAAGAGAAATTTTTATCAGCATCTTCTATTTTTACGATTAATCCTGGCAAACCAGAGAATTTATACGGCCCATCAGGGAAAGGAATAGATTCTGTAAACCAAGCCGTCCATTTTCTTCCACCAAATTCCGTGGTAGCTTTTTGAGCTTCGTATTCTCCTATTTTTTGTTTATCGTTAGAGATTTTCCAGTTGAATTTTGGCTCTTCATTATATCCAAAAACAGAATTCAGCATTCTTTCACTAAAGTTTACCTTCATGGTAGGATATTCTTTCGTGATTTTATAAGCAAATTTTGGCATTTGGAAAGACTTTGATAAATCCTTGAAAACACCTGCTTTTTGCATTTTTTCAACTTCAATTTTTAGGACAGAATCCTGTGAAACCGTCAAGTAATCTCTATAAAGTGATTTTTTATCGGCTACGTCTAGAATCATTACTGTTTTTTGTAAAGAGTCTATTCCTTTTTTGGGTTTAAAGGTCAATTCATAAAAAAATCTATTAGCAGACTGTGCATTTGCAAGAACTACTAAAAACAATAAAGCAAAGCTTAAAGATTTATACAATTTCATTTTTTAAATTTTATTAATTAGTAAGGGATTTTATACTTTGTTACAAAAATTTATGAAAAATTTAATAGCAACTCTTAGAAACGATTCTCTAAGTTGATGTAACTTCGTTCTACCAAACTCAAAAATTATGGACACCTTATCACAACTTAGACAAGAACTCGAACAAGAGTATCAAACCACTAAAAAGTTTTTCGAAAGATTTCCTGAAGGGAAAAATGATTATGCACCGCATGAAAAAAGCATGAAGATGATGCCTCTTTCAGCACACATTGCCGAAGTTTTCGGTTGGCCAGATTTCA
>JAHRWO010000133.1 GCA_019105125.1 Flavobacterium sp. | reverse complement strand
AGCATCTTTAAGTTGTTTAGCTGCTTTAGCAATTTGAGCATTTTTAGGTTGAGCACCATTAACAACAGCATAATATAAATCAGCCAAAGCTTGTTTTTGTTGCGCAACTGTCATTGGAATTCTAACATCTGCATTAGCACCCGCTAAAGACAAGTTAGCTTCAATTTGAATATGTTTAGACATCATTCCGTTTTTAGGAATACGACCTTGCGCATATCCTGCATCAAAACCTCCTCCTTGCCAATCTCCTAAGAAATCTGCACCAACAGAAACTATAACATCTGCTTTTGAAAAATCATAATTTGCTAAAGCTCTTACACCGTAAACTGCTTGAAAAGCATCTAAAGCGTTTGATTCAGAAACCGCATCATAAACAACATGTTTTGTAGTTGGATATTTAGCAATCAAAGAAGCAATTAAAGCATCAGTTGAAGGACTTGCCATAGTGTTTGTTAACACTACAACATTTCCACCTTTAGCTTTCGCATCTTCTAAACTAGCTTTAACTTTAGTGTTCACGTCAGCCCAAGTTGCATCTTTACCAGCAATTTTAGGTTGTTTCAAACGTAAACTATCATATAATGAAAGAACAGAAGCATGAACTCTTGCATTTGCTCCAGTTTTTGCTCCTTCTAAATTATTGTTCTCTACTTTAATAGGACGACCCTCACGAGTTTTGATTAAAATATTAGCAAAATCAAAACCATCAGCCATCGTTGTTGCATAATAATCAGCAACACCAGGAATAATTTCTTCTGGTTGAACTACGTAAGGAATTGACTTTACAACCGGACCTTCACAAGCTGCTAATGAAGCTGCAGCCGTGCTAAATCCAACATATTTTAAAAAGTCACGACGAGTAGTTGACGAAGCAGATAAAGATTCTTTATCTCCTAAGAATTGGTCAACCGGAATTGGTTCCACAAACTCGTTGTTTCTTAGCGTCTCAACAATAGAGCTATTTTCGTTTAGCTCTTCAACACTTTTCCAGTATTTTTTGTTTGATGCCATTGTATAGTATATTAGCTTCTTAAATTATTTTATTAATAGTGACATTTACCACATTCTAAACCTCCCATTTGAGCAGCAGTTAACTTAGATACTCCGTATTTTTTAGAAAGTTCTTCATGTATTTTTTTGTAGTAAGCATTATCTTCTACTTTCACATTAGTTTCTCTGTGACAATTGATACACCATCCCATTGTTAATGGAGCATGTTGACTCATAATTTCCATTTCCTCAACTGGACCGTGACAAGTTTGACATTCAACACCTGCAACAGTTACGTGCTGAGAGTGATTAAAATAAACGTGATCTGGTAAGTTATGAATTCTAACCCATTTAACTGGTTTAGTTTTTCCAGTGTATTTTTGTAAAGATTTATCCCATCCAACCGCATCATACAACTTAGCAATCTCGCCATCATAAAACGCTTTTGAATACTCTTCTGTAGCAGTAGTTTCAGCCACCTCACTAATATTCTTATGACAGTTCATACAAACATTCAATGAAGGTATATTTGAGTGCTTACTAACTCGAGACGCAGAGTGACAATATTTACAATCAATTCCATTTTCACCAGCATGAATTCTGTGCGAATAATGAATTGGTTGCACTGGCTCATATCCTTGATCCACACCAATTTGCATCATCCAACCATACGCAAAATAAGCAGAAACCAACAACAAAACTACAACAGAAACCAAAACTAAAAACTGATTTTTAGCACAAGCTCTGAAAAGATTCATTACTGAGCGATCTTTTTGCTCTACTTCTAATCCTTTTGCACTAGCAATTTTTGTTAACATATTGTTCACCAAGAACAACATAACCACTAACATTAACATCACTAATGAAAGTACTCCTAATATCACATTATTAGAAACACCAGAATCAGCAGCAGCATCACCAGCCACAACAGGAGCCCCAGGAACAGCAGCAGGTGCCGCAGGAGCAGGCTCAGATGTATACGCTAAAATATTGTCAATATCTTCATTTGACAATTGCGGAAATGCAGTCATTGGAACTTTATTGTTCTCTTCAAAAACTTTAACAGCTTGTGCATCTCCTGACTTGATTAATTCTCCACTGTTTTTAATCCATTTGTACAACCACTCTTTATCATACTTAGACGCAACATCACGAAGCGCAGGCCCCGTTGCTTTACCATCTAACTTATGACAAGCAGCACAATTGGTGTTGAACAATTCCTTACCCTTTGCTACATCTTGAGAAAATGCAGATAAAGAAGTTACTAGCACGAATGCTAAACTGAAGAAAATCTTTGAAAACGATTTATGGTTACCCACCTTTTTCATATTTAAAATGATTATCGACTTAATTTGGTATACTTTTAGATATACCTTATCTAAAAAAACACGTTATTTTTTCAAAACTCCGACAAAAATACAATATTCGTACTATTATTAAAACCTTAATATTGTCTTAAAATGTAATTTATATTTGTTCTAAATAATAAACTAGCGCACTAATCTCATCTTAAATTGTATTTTTGTATTAAAATCATTCACACATGAAAAACTTATCAAAACATAACTTATTGTACTTCTTTATTCTATCATCTTTTTTTAGCTTAAAAACATTAGCGCAAGAGAGCAAAACAACAGTTTCAGTTGACCCTAAGATAGATCAATTATTGAAAGAAAAAAGAAAACTTAACACGGGTTTATTCTTGAATGAAGGTTATAAAATCCAAATTTTTTATGGAAATAGTGAAGAATCAAAAAAGAAATTACTAGAATTTAAAAAGGAATTTAAAGATCTTGACGGAACTATTATTTTCAACAGCCCCAACTATAAAGTATGGATTGGAAACTTTAAAACAAGAATAGAAGTAGAACGCGCAATGGTAGATATTAAGAAAAAATATCCAACAGCATTAATCATAAAACCTTCAAATTAAAACAGAAAAAAAATAAAAAAGCCATTCAAATCGAATGGCTTTTTTATATTCTAAATTGAAAATTATTTCAATTTTTTCTTTACTTCTACTTCATGGAATCCTTCAATTAAATCATACTCACGAATATCGTTGTAATTTTTAATTTGCATACCACAATCGTATCCTTTAGAAACTTCTTTCACATCGTCTTTGAAACGTTTTAAAGTAGCCAATTCACCAGTGTAAATTACGACTCCTTCTCTAATTAAACGAATCTTAGAATTTCTGAAGATTTTACCATCAGTAACCATACATCCAGCAATAGTTCCTACTTTAGATACTTTAAACAATTCTCTAATTTCTGCAGTACCAGTAATCTCCTCTTTCATTTCTGGAGACAACATTCCTTCCATAGCATCTTTTAAGTCATCAATTGCATCGTAAATAATTGAGTAGTTACGAATATCGATTTCTTCTTTTTCTGCTAATTGTTTTGCATTCCCTTGAGGACGAACGTTAAATCCAATAATAATCGCATCAGAAGCAGAAGCTAACAATACGTCAGATTCCGTAATTGCTCCAACTCCTTTGTGAATAATGTTAATTTGAATTTCTTCTGTAGATAATTTAGAAAATGAATCCGATAATGCTTCCACAGAACCATCCACGTCTCCTTTAAGGATAATATTCAATTCTTTAAATTGTCCTAATGCAATACGACGACCGATTTCGGCAAGCGTAATATGTTTTTGAGTACGAACCGATTGCTCACGTTGTAATTGCGTACGTTTAGCTGCAATTTGTTTTGCTTCTCTTTCGTCTTCGTAAACATTAAATTTATCACCCGCTGTAGGAGCACCATCTAATCCTAAAACTGAAACTGGAGTTGATGGTCCAGCAGATTTAATTTGGTGACCTCTTTCGTCAAACATAGCTCTAATCTTACCATGATTTTTTCCTGCTAATACATAATCACCCACTTTTAAAGTTCCTGCTTGAACTAAAATAGTTGAAACATATCCTCTACCTTTATCTAACTGCGCTTCCACTACAGTTCCTAAAGCTGGTTTATTTGGATTGGCTTTCAATTCTAAAATTTCAGCCTCTAACAATACTTTTTCTAATAATTCAGATACTCCTTGACCAAATTTAGCTGAAATGTCTTGAGATTGATATTTTCCACCCCAATCTTCAACCAATAAGTTCATACCCGCTAATTGCTCTTTAATTCTCTCTGGATTAGCTGTTGGCTTATCCACTTTATTAATAGCAAAAATCATTGGCACACCTGCTGCTTGTGCGTGACTAATCGCCTCTTTTGTTTGTGGCATGATTTCATCATCGGCAGCTACTACAATAATAGCAATATCGGTAACTTGAGCTCCACGTGCACGCATAGCAGTAAACGCTTCGTGACCTGGTGTATCTAAGAACGTGATTTTTTCACCATTCTCTAGAACTACTCCGTAAGCTCCAATATGTTGCGTAATTCCTCCAGACTCCCCTGCGATTACGTTAGCCTTACGAATGTAATCTAACAACGATGTTTTACCGTGGTCAACGTGACCCATCACCGTTACAATAGGCGCTCTGTGAACTAAATCTTCTGGATTATCTTCAACAACCACTGCAGCTTCTTCGATATCGGTAGTAATAAATTCTACTTCATATCCAAACTCATCGGCAACAATAGATAAAGTTTCTGCATCTAAACGTTGGTTCATGGTTACCATGATTCCTAACGACATACAAGTTCCGATTACCTTAGTAATTGGCACATCCATTAATGAAGCGATTTCTCCAACAGTAACAAATTCCGTTACTTTTAAAGTTTTGCTTCCTTCTTCTTGTGCTTGTAATTCATCATCAACACGTTGACGGTGAGAATCTCTTTTATCTCTACGATATTTAGCGGATTTTGATTTATTACCTTTACCTTGAAGTCTTTCAAGCGTTTCTTTAATTTGGTTTTTAACGTCTTCTTCAGAAGGCTCTACCTTTTGAATAATTGGTTTTTTTCCTTTATTGAAACCACCAGCTCCACCTTTAATAAATTCTTTCTTAGGACCTCCAGCAGCATTATTTGCACCAGGAGCACCAGGAGTACCCGGCTTAACAATACGCTTACGCTTGTTTTTATTATTATTTGCCGCATTAGCACCTCCAGCATTTTGAGCTTGAGGCGTTCCAGGTTTTTTGAAATCTTTCTTAGGATCTTCTTTTTTCTTCTTAGGCTTATCAAATTGCGATAAATCAATTTTTTGACCTGTAAAAGTAGCTCCAGACAATTTTTGATATTGTGTTTCGATTTTTTCCTCAACTGCTTCATCAGATGAAGTTTCAGATTTAACTTCAACTTCTTTAACTGGTTTGACAATTTCAGGCTTTTTAACCTCTTGAATTTCTTCTTTTACTTCTGCTTTGATAGGCTCAGAAACTTTTTCTTCTACTACCTTTTCAACTGCCTCAACAGGTTTTTCTTCAGAAATTGGCTTTTCAGATTTAACTTCTGGTTTTTTAGGATCTAAATCGATTTTACCAATAGCTTTTGGACCTGATAAAACGGCCTTAGCTTTGATAATCTCTTGTCTTTGACGCTCTTCTTCCTGCAAACGTTTTGCCTCTTGTTCTTTTTCAAGTTCACGCTTAAGCGCCTCCTTCTCTTTTCTTTTTTCTTCACTTACTTCAAGAGAGGCAACCTTATTCCCTTTGTCAGCAGAAAATTGACCGCATAAGACTTTGTATTCCTCTTGTGATATTTTAGCATTTGGACTCGACTCAATTTCATGACCCTTTTCTTTTAAAAAATCCACAGCTCTATCAAGAGAAATATTTAACTCCCTTAAAACTTTGTTTATTCTTATTACTCTTTCTTCAGACATATAATCTTTTTAAAATTCTTTTTTTGTTGTTGTGTTGTTAAATCTAAAAATTACCCTTCTAATTCTTCTTTCAAAATATGGATAACTTCTAAAATTGTTTCCTCTTCAAGATCAGTTCTTCTAACTAAATCTGCAACTTCTTGATTTAATACACTTCTTGCTGTATCTAAACCAATTTTTTCGAATTCCTCGATAACCCATGCTTCGATTTCGTCAGAAAATTCTCTTAATTCTACATCATCCTCTTCTTCTGTAATACCTTCTCGTATTACATCGATTTCATATCCAGTTAACAAACTTGCCAACTTAATATTATTACCTCCCCTACCAATAGCTTTAGAAACTTCTTCTATCTTTAGGAAAACTTCTGCCGTTTTTGCTTCTTCATTAATTTTTACAGAAGAAACTTTAGCTGGACTCAATGCTCTTGTAATGTACAATTGAGGGTTACTAGTGTAATTAATAACGTCAATATTTTCATTTCCTAACTCACGAACAATCCCATGAATTCGAGAGCCTTTCATCCCCACACATGCTCCAACAGGATCAATTCTATCGTCGTAAGAATCTACCGCTACTTTTGCTTTTTCACCAGGAATTCGAACTACTTTTTTAATTGTTATTAAACCGTCAAATACCTCAGGAATTTCTTGCTCAAATAATTTTTCAAGAAATTCTGGAGCCGTTCTAGACATGATAATTTGTGGCTTATTCCCTTTCAATTCAACATTTTCAATTACCCCTCTAACATTATCCCCTTTTTTGAAATAATCATTTGGAATTTGTTTTTCTTTTGGCAAAACAATTTCGTTTCCTTCATCATCCATCAAAATTACAGCTTTTGGACGAACATGGTGCACTTCCGCTGTATAAATATCACCAATTAAATCTTTAAATTGTTTGTAAAGATTGGTATTGTCATGTTCATGTATCTTAGAAATCAAATTTTGA
>JAHRWO010000128.1 GCA_019105125.1 Flavobacterium sp. | reverse complement strand
ATTTATGGCGGATTTGTGGCAGGTTTAAATGCGGGATTAATTCACAATCATTGGCCTTTGATGAGCGACGGACAATTCTTCCATGAAAGTATTCGATTAGAACAATCCAACTTACTTTTATCTTTTACAGAAGGCAAAAGTGGTGTACAATTTATTCATAGAACCTTTGCTTATGTTGTTGTATTTTCAATCATCTATCTTTTCATAAAAAGCAGAAAATTTGTTTTGGACAAAACACAAGACAACGGAGTTAAAACGTTATTGATTTTTGTGTTTATTCAATTTATTTTAGGAATTTTTACCTTGTTATTCCACGTACCGCTTTGGTTGGGATTAGCACATCAAATTATGGCATTCTTTTTATTAACAGCGATGACGTTTACGTTACATAGATTTAGTAAATAATGAGCCGAATAATTCTTCTATTTTTTACTTTTTCCTGTTTAAACACATTGAAAGCTCAACATAGAGAAGTTATTATTTTCTTTAATGATTCTACTTCTTTGGAAGGTTTTGGAGAAGTACGAAAAAACAAAATCTATTTCAAATTAGAACAAAATGATAAACTTTCCGAATGGGATCATTTATCTGTAAGAGCAATTCATTTTGTAGGTTATGGTTTTATTGAGAAATATGAATATGTAAAATCAGACAAATACAATAAACCTAAAATAATGGAACTTTTGGAGGAAGGAAATGTTAACTTATATGCTTTTTCTGAAATTGTAACTAAAAGTTATCTTCCAGGTATAAATTTTCCTAATAACCCAAACGCATTTCCTGCACCTGTTTACAAAACTGGATTACAAGTAGAATATTTTATTAAAAGACCAAACGAAGATGTTGCAACTGATATAGTTTTTAGTTTTAAAAGAAGAGCTATCCGATATTTTTCAGATTGTCCAGAATTAATAGAAAAAATAAACAATAAGACTTTCACATCGGCAAATATTCCAGAAATAGTAACTTTTTACAATGATTATTGTAATGATGAACTTTTAAGAGATTAAAAAAGGCGAAACAAATGTTTCGCCTTTTTTATTACTTTTTAACCTTAATGGTACAACCAATTGCTTTCGTTGTATTTGGAGTTGGTTCTTCACCTTTTTCCAAAGCCGCAATAGCATTCTCTAAATATTTTTCTTTCACCTGAGAAGCATCTTCAACATTATCATCGATTGCTCCAATGTATTTCACTACTAAATTTTTGTCTAATAAAAATACGTGTGGTGTTTTTGTTGCTCCATATTGCGGATAAATTTTCTGACCTTCATCAAACAAATATGGGAAGGTGAATTTCTTCTCTTTGGCTCTTTTTTGCATCAACTCAAAACTATCTTCTGGTTGCGCTGCTGGATCATTTGGGTTAATTGCTAACAAAACATAACCTTTTGATTTGTATTTCTTAGCTAAATCGATAATTCGATCTTCATATTTTACAGCAAACGGACAATGATTACAAGTAAACACAACGATAAATCCTTTCGCATCTTTGTAATCTGCCATACTGTACATTTTATTGTCAACCGATTTTAATTTGAAATCGGTAGCCTTATCTCCTACTTTATATCCTGTAGGATTGGTAAAACTCATTAAAACGCCCATTAATAAGGCAAAAAATCCAATTCTTTTCATATATGTAAAATTTATTTGTTTATTGGTCATATATGGTATCGCCATTTTTTATTTGGTGTTTGCTAAGGCAAACTTTTTTTAGTGGCGATTTCATAGTATTAATTTAATTTGGTTAGTGATTCATTTACAAACTGATTTAATTCTTCAAACGAAGCAAATTCTTGTTCCACAAAAATGCCTTTAGTACCATTGATTATCCAAGTAGCTGGAATAGAACCTGACCAATTTTCATCAACTTTTGAAATCCAATTGTTGAATTTTTTATCCGCCATGTAAGTGGTTATAAAAGTGTAATTCTTCTTTTTAAGAAACGGTTTCAATTTGCCTTCAACTTGTTTTTCGAAATCCAAACTCACAGTTATTACTTTTACATTTGGATTCTCTTCGTGTAATTTTTGAAAATAAGGTAACTCTTTCACACAAGGCGCACACCAAGTTGCCCAAAAATTAATCACCAAAGGTTTTTCTGAATTATTTTGAATATAGGTATTCAATTCGTCAAAATTTTGAAACGTAATCAAGTCCTGAGCTTTTGCTGAAAAACTCAAAAAGAAAATCGACAGCGCTATTAAACGAAAATATCTCATCTACTTTTTTATCAAAAATAGTGAGATATTCATTTTGTTTGTTGTTAATTAACAATTCTTTATCAACCTATCCATTCCTTAAAATCCCCAACACGTTCTCTGGCAACAATTACTTCATCGTCTTTGAATGTTGGTAAAATGATTTTTAATCTCGAATTGGAATACACTTGAATTTCCTTCACCGCTTTCATTGGAACTATAAATTTTCGGCTTACGCGATAAAAGTCTTTTGGATTGATTTCGGCTTCTACAACTTCTAAAGTAGAATCGATTAAATAATCACGATTGTCTAAAGTGTGAATATAAGTTCCTTTGTTTTCGCTGTAAAAACATTCTACTTCATCAATGGAAATCACTTTTAATTGTTGGCCAATTTTAACCGAAAAACGCTTTTTGTATTCCTTTTCCACTGGATTGACTAACATGCGCTTAATCGCTTCAAAATCTAAACTTGAAATTGTGTTTTTTTGAAATTGATTTTTGAATTTTGAAATTGCAATTGAAAGCTCTTCTTCGTCAATTGGTTTCAATAAGTAATCAATACTATTTAGCTTGAAAGCTCGCAATGCATATTCATCATAAGCAGTTGTGAAAATCACCGCACTTTTGATTTGTTGCTGAGCTTTGTCAAAGTACTCAAATATCTCAAACGACAAACCATCAGACAATTGAATGTCTAAAAAAATCAAATCGGGATGCGCATTATTTTGAAACCAAGCAATAGCTTCTTCAACAGAATGCAACATGGTATTGACTTGCAATCCTAATTTTTCAACTTTTCTTTGCAACAAACGTGCTGCTGGTTTCTCGTCTTCAATAATTATTATGTTCATTGTTATTTTTGTTTCAAGTTTCAGGTTTCAAGTTCTTTTGTTGTCTGTCAACTGTGACTGAAAACTGTGACTAATTATTCCCACTTATTCGCTTTCTCTTTCTCCATGAATTCTTTAATCTTACGTTCCTCCCAATTTTGACCCATAATCCAATTAGGAACAAAAACCGAAAGACCATGTGCTACTAAACCAATTCCCCAGAAAAATGCCGTCATAAAATTCTTAAACTGAAAATAAGTTTCGCCTGGATCTAAATTCTTAACATTAAGAAAAACGATCATTATGTTAACAAAAACATAAACAATTGCGTGTGTGTAAAAGCCTTTAATTTTTTTAACTCGTTTTAAAGCTTCTTGATATTTGATTTCGTCTTGTGTGTTCATAATTTTTAGTTTAAAGTTTCAGGAATAAAGTTTTTATTACAGAAAACTGGCAACATTTACTCCCACTTCGTATTATCTTTTTCTAATATTTCATTAATCTTGTTTTGCTCCCAATCTTTTCCAAAAAAAGGAATGATATTAAAAACGCCAACAGCATGAAAAAACAAACCGATTCCCCAACCTAACATAGGCCAATAAAACCAAATATGTTTAGGTGAAAAATACAGATTAATGAAAATCAAAAACGGAATTACAACTAAATAACTTGCTAAATGACTATAAAATTCTTTAAGTTCCTTTACTCTCTTTTTAGCTTTATTATATTTTTCTATATCAAATTGATTTGTCTCCATGATTATTTCCAGTTTTTTGAATTATTTTCTTCTTTGTTCATTAATTCTTTTATTTTACGCTCTTCCCAAGATTTCCCGTAACCAAAAGTTTCTAGAGCATGAAAGGTTAATCCCATTCCCCACCCTAACATTGGGAACCAAAACCACTGAAAGTTAGATGTTCTTAAATTGATAAAAATCAAAAATGGAATTACAACACAATATGATATTAAATTGCCATAAAATCCTCTTAATTGTTCTACTTTGTCTTTTGCTCTTTGATAAGCCAAATTCTCATTATAAATATTTTGTGTTTCCATAATTCTAATTTGTTTGGTTAAAATAGGCAGAAATACTTTAAATTCTTTATCGTTTTCTTCTACCAATACTTTTCTTTTAGTTAAAATTCCGTAGCGATTCACAATATTTTGTAATCCTACGCCTTTTCGGTCTTGTAAAACTTCTTTTTTCTGAAGATTGTTAGTGATGACTAACTGACCATTTTCAATACTAATCTTTACATGTAGCGGTTTTGCTTCGCTAACTACATTATGTTTGATGCAATTTTCTAATAACAATTGTAACGATAACGGAACCACTTTGGCTTCTTCATTTTCAAAATTTTCTGGAATTTCAAATGTGATGCTGTTTTCAAATCGCATTTTCAGTAAATTCATGTACGTTTTGGCAAATTGTAATTCTTCTGCTACCGAAACCAATTCTTTATCTTTTTGCTCCAAAACATAGCGATATACTTTGGAAAGCGAAGTTGTGAATTTTTGAGCACTTTCTGGATTTTCTTCAATTAACGAACTCAATACATTTAAACTATTAAAAAGAAAATGTGGATCTATTTGATTTTTTAAACTTTCAAACTGTGCAGAAGCGGTTCCTGCAATAATTTTTTGTTCTTTGACTTTGTTTTCTTGATAAGCTTTGTAAAAATAAATCGCATGAATGGCTAAGGTTACAACAAACGTAATAACGACTGAAACAATGTAATTAGAAGGTCTTTCATTTGCTAAAAATTCTTGAATTGTTTTCTCTTCTATTACTACATCTTCTAGAATTCTAAGTAAAAAAATCACAATTACTGATACAATAAACGAAAGAGAAAATCCTAAAAAAATTCTATTTCTTGAAAACCTATTTGTCTGATAAACATCATCTAACTTTATAAAAATGATTGCATTGGCATAATAAAGTGTATATCCATAAAGCATGGTGTAAAAAAATTGCAAAGCTAATCCTTCATTCCACTCTACAGAACCTCCAGAAAGTACTTTTATGATGACTAAAACTACAAATACAAGTAGCACAATAAAAGTAGCTCTCGGAAACTGTTTTATTAATTTATCAATCATAGTTGATTTTATTTACATTTTTTTAATTCTGCTTGTGCTCTATCCAATCCCCAACTTGGATGAAAAGCTGTTTCAGGTTTAAAAGTAGCAAAAAGTTCGATTGCTTTTTCAATTTGAACACACATTGGTTTTGTATCTTGTCCAAAATATTGTGCCATTCCAATTTCAAACGAAGCTTTTTGGAATACAACTCTCGGATTTTCAGGAGCAATTTTGTAAGCTTTATTTAAAATGTACATTACATCTCCCGATAATTTTTGTCCGTTTGTCATTGGATCATAAACAATCCAAGCGGTGTGAATCATAGCTTGCATTACTAAAACTTCTGGATTATCTTGTGCTAATTCGTTACAAACATCTTGTGCTTTTTGAGCTACTCTTAATAAAGATTCCATTTTTGCTTTGTCTTTCTCACCAAAAGCTTGTGCAGTATTAATAAAAGCAATGTAATAATTTGGTAACCAATTTGTTTTTTCAACCGAAGCAATTCGTTCTAATTGCGCAACTGCTTCTGCGGGTTTTCCTTCTTTCCAGGTTTGTAAAGCTTTACCCATTCCTTGTTCAAATTGTCCTTGAGCACTTACTAATGATGCTACAAACAATGCGATGATAGTGATAATTTTTGTACTCATAATTTTTATTGATTTTAATTGGTTTTCGTGAATCTTCGATTTCATGATTTCTATTGTTTAATTGTTAAACTTGTTTTTTTTCGTTGTTAAAATTGATTTTAATGTTGTTTTATTTTGATGATTCAAATTTCCGTCAGATTTTATTCTTTTAAAATTGATTCTTACCGAACTGTTGATTTTTGATGATGAATTGTATTTTTTTAGTAATTAATGATAAGTGAATAGTAATTTGAAATCCTTTTTATTTTTACTTTTTACTACAAATTATCCAAATTATTCGTCTTTTTATTATCACTAATCGTCCAAAAGAACCCCACAAAAATGAAACGACTAGCGGGCTGTGTGATAGCTTGACGTTGAAATTGCCCATTTAAATCTGGCGTATTTGCATACTGATACCCAAATATATTTTCAGTACCCAACAAGTTTGTAACCGATAGAAAAAGTATCTTTTGCTGAGAAACCAAATAAGCCCAACTCAAGCTTAAATTATTGAATGATTTCGTTTTTTCAGACATAAATTCTGTGATATTCGGATTATCAAAAGGTCTTCCTGAATTGAATGAATAAGTAGCACTAATTTGCGATCTCCAGTCACTCACAAAATACTTTGTAACGAATGAAAAATTGTGATTGGCAACAAAAGATGGTGTAACTTGTGATTCATAATTTCTAAAATCACGTTTGGAGTCTATAAACGAATAGGAAACCCAATATTCTAAATTTTTAATAGTCTTACTATCTCTCCAAAACAAATCCAATCCTTTGGCATAACCAAATCCTTCATTATTGTAATTGCTATCAAATCCAGCCTGAATTCCATTGTACTTCACCAAGCAATTATAGTCTTTATAATAAGTTTCTGCTCGAAACATTCTTCCTTGTTTGTTGTACATATAATTCAAAATGTAATGAGATGTGGTTTCGTAATCTAAATTGGAATCAAATTTCAAGTAATCTTGTCGTGCAGTTTGATTGAAATTACCATAAGCCATTGAAAACTGACTGTTCTCAGCTACTTTGTAAGCGAAAGAAATTCTTGGTTCCACTGTAAACTCATCAACAATAGAAGCATTGGATGAACGTAATCCAAGATTAAAAGCTATTTTTCTTGATAATAAGATTTCAGCTTCAGAGAAGAATGCAATAGTATTATTTTGATATCCATAACCAAAAACATTGAAATTTTCATCAAAATTCGTGTGAAACAAATCGGCACCAACACTCAATTTAAATCGGTTTGAAAATGAATTTCTTAATTTAAATTTAGTATGTAATGTTCGTTCGTTATTCGCAACTTTATCCGCTGAAATTCCAATTTTATTTTGTGCGTAACCATAACTAAATCCGGTTTGAAGTTGTAAATTATCATTCAAATAACCTTTATACGAAGTATTGAAATAAAAGTTATTATTCTGCAAATCAAAACGAATTTTCTCATCAAAATTGATGTCTTTCTGATTCAAATCAAATGTAGAATAATCAAAAGCACCATAAACTTTTAAAATTCCACTTTTAAATTTATAACGAAAAATACTTTCTCCAGCCAAAGTTTCATAAGGTTTATTCCAATCTAAATTCTGCGGAACTACTAATTGATATGGCGCCAAATTGATATAACTTGTATTAAATGTAAATGAACTTTTCTCCCATTTTTTAGTTTTACCTAATCCAACTCCAACCGTCATAATTGAAATATCCATTTGATTTTGAGTGGGTTCATCAATTGTATTTAATAATAAAACACTCGATAAAGCATCTCCAAATTCCGCACTATAACCACCAGTAGAAAATGTAATTCCACTAAACAAAAAAGGTGAAAATCTTCCTCTTGTTGGTACATTATTAGCACTTGCTCCATATGGTTGTCCTACACGAATCCCATCAACATAGGTTTGGGTTTCGTCTGCTTCACCACCACGAACAAATAATCTTCCGTTTTCACCAACCGTTTGTGTTCCTGGCAAAGTTTCTAATGCTGCAATAATATTTCCCGCCGAACCAGCTGTGGTTACAATATCCATTGCCTTTAGCGCTGTTGCTTTACTATTATCGCCAGCTTTAAAGGTTCCAGCGGTAACTTCAACAGCATTTAAAGTATTGAGGCTTTCTTTAATTGTAAAAACTTTTGATTGAACTTTTTCAACCACAAAATCATAAATTATCGTTTCATACGACAAAAAACTAATTTGTAATTTCTGATTTCCCGAAACTGTTGTCGTAAAACTAAAATTCCCCATTTCATCTGTAGTAGTTCCATCATATGTGCCAATAATAAAAACATTAGCTCCTAAAACTGCAAGTCCTTGTTCATCAACAATTTGCCCTTTGATTTCGGTTTGCCCAAAAGAAATTAGTGAAGTTAATACGGTTAATAAATTTAGAATTGATTTCATTTTATTTGTTTTTGATGAAGCAAAGTTGCTACTGAAAAAGCTTGATTAAAATTGAAACTAACCGAACTGTCATTTTTTGAGGATGAATTGTAAACTTTGGTTTTCTAACCTTGTTTTAATTTAAAAAATTAACTTTGCATTGCTGATACTAAAGGAAAAATTAAAAAAACTAAAACCAAATTCTTTTAAAAAAACAAATGAAAAAAAAACTAAAACGCAATTACAGAAAAGCAAAATACGTTTTATACAAAGAAACTTTAGTTGATTTTAAAGAACATTTTTGGGCTTTTATAGGATCGTTTGTAGGTTTAGGAATTATAAGTTTATTGCAATTCAGAATTTTCAGTTCATCAGACTTAGTT
>JAHRWO010000075.1 GCA_019105125.1 Flavobacterium sp. | reverse complement strand
TGCATTTGCTTAGAAAGTTATCGTAGAAACCTTTTCCGTACCCAACACGATTTCCTTGCTTATCATAAGCTAAAAGCGGCACAAAAACCACATCAATTTTCGCATCAGGCACTTCTAAACCATCTACAGGTTCAGGAACGTTGTAACTGTTCTTTTTGATTTTGGTATTATCCGTTAATAAAAAATGCGTCATTCCTAAAGTGGCAAATTCGCACTTCGAAATGACGATTTCTTTATCTTTTCCCGCTAAAATTTGAAGAATATATTCGGTATTGATTTCTTTTTGCTCTTCAATCGTTAAAAACAAATGGTAATACAATTTGTCCCAAATGTCCATACGCAACAATTGGTTCGCAATCGCCAAACTTTTGTCTTCGATTTCTTCTTGAGTTAACTTTTGCCTTTCAGCTTTTGCCTTTTGCCTTAACGATTTCTTATCCATTTAGAGACGCTTTCAATTCGTCTATAAATTTAGTCAAATGTTCTACTTCTACGTGATCCATTAACACAATTTTGTACCATTTGTTGTTTTCGTTGTGTTGTTGCGGTACTAAATCATATTTTTCAGCAATTTTTTCTGGAATAGATTCCGCATGAATCGTTACAATATTCATAAAAGGTTCACGGAAATATTTAATATTTAGTTTGTCTAATTCGTGACATAAGAATTGGGTTCGCATTTGTAAAATACTCACTTTTTCAAACCATCCATAAGCACCGTAAGTAAATAAAATCATCCAAACCGCCACAGCATTCGCACCAGAACGACTTCCGCAAAGCGTTAAATCCATTCCTTCTACGTATTCCGCTTCTTTAGTTAATACGTTTTCGATTAAACCTTTTCGGCAAACAAAAATTCCAGTTCCGTATGGAGCTTGTAACATTTTGTGTGCATCAATCGTAATCGAACTAATTTTGGGATTGCTAAAGTTGATTTTTGAATTTTGATTGCTAAACGGATACACAAATCCGCCATAAGCGCCATCAATATGCAAACGATAAGTTACATTATGTTTTTCCAATGCCGAAGTATACACATCAGGATTGTCAACCGAACCAAACATCGTAGTCGCCATATTGGAAACGGCAATGAAGTATTTTTTACCTTTATTTTTCGCTTCCGAAATGATGTTGTCTAAAGCAATCGCATCAATTTCACGATTTTCAAAACCAACGGGAATTTTCAACCAATCAATTTGCAATAAATTAGAAGCTTTTGGAATCGAATAATGCGTGTCTTCCGAAGCTAAAATGGCGATTTCGTCTAATTTTGCATCGAATTTGTGCATGAATTCATTTCTAAAAACCCAAATCGCTTGAATGTTGGCTTCAGTTCCGCCAGGAGCAATGTAACCGTCAAATTCGTTTTCTTTGGCTTTGAAAATATCTACCGCAATGACGTTTAAAACTTCACGCTCAATTTCTTGAGTTCCATAAAAGGCTTTTTCCGAAGTTCCAAAAGTGTGGCAACCAATGTTATTTGGATTGGCTACATACGTTTGAAGTGTTGGAGCATCTTTCAAAAAAGGCGCATCATCATAAAAAACGCGATTGTCTAATTTAGACGCAGGATAACCTAAAGAAGCGTCTTTTGAGAAATTTACATTATCGTGTAAAGCCTTATCAATACGGGCTTTTCTTTCTTCGTGTGTTAATTTTTTCCAGAAGTTCATACCTAAAAATTTTGGCGAATTTACAGTTGAAAAGTCAATAAAAACATGATAATTGTTAGCTTTCCGATTCTAAATGCGTTGAAACGTGAAAAATAGCATCTCCTTGATACACAATTGGCGCATCGTTAACATTGATAACATAGCCATCATGAGGCGCTTTCATTTTGTGTTCGACTTTTCCGTATGGGTCGGAAATAGTAGCAATTAAATCGCCTTTTTTGATAAAACTACCTATTTTCACCATACCATGAAACATACCAGAATATTTGGCTCTTACCCAATTGGATTTCTCAATATAAATAGGTTTTTTCGATTTAATATTGGCTTTTTTTCTTGGATTTAACATGTCCAAATGATCCAAAAATCGCTTGGTACCTTCAATGGCATCATTCGTAACTTCTTCATTGATATCCAATGATTTTCCGCCTTCAAAAAGTAACATTTTAACCCCTAATTTATCACAAGAATTTCGAAACGAACCCGAAATATTCTTCGAATACAAGGTAAAAGGCGCGTTAAAAACATCGGAAAGTTGTTTAAGTTCTGGATTTTCAGGTACAATTCTAATTTGAGGCGCATTAAATCGGCTTGCGCCACCAGCGTGAAAATCAATTGCATAATCCACGTGCGGAATAATATCTTTCAAAATGTAATACGCAAAACGACTCGCTAACGAACCTGTTTTACTACCTGGAAAAACTCGATTCAAATCGCGACCATCTGGAAATTCACGTGTTTTATTGATGAATCCGAAAATATTGATAATTGGAATGCAAATTATTGTGCCGCGTTTCGGTTTATTGATTTTTTGAACAATTAACTGACGCACAATTTCGGTTCCGTTGATTTCATCGCCATGCAAACAAGCGGTGAACAAAACCGTTGGCCCATCAAGTTTTGATCGTTCCACAATTATGGGAATTTTCAATTTGTTCATGGTGTGCAGCTTGGCAATTTCCATGTTAATGGTTTTGCTTTCGCCCGCTAAAATGGTTTCTTTTAGTATTACAAGTGGTTTTGAGGCTGTCATTTGGTTGATTCTAAGGTGTTAAAAATACGAAAAGTTCAAGAACAAGGGTAATAACAACTTCAAAAATCAATTTTTTATTGGAATATGATTTATAATAAAAGTTTAAACGCTAAGAGCACATAGATTTGCGCCAAGTTTGAAATCCGTTTCATCTGTGCTGCAAAGCATCCGTTTCATCCGTGTGCCAATTAAAACAATTCTCTTATCTTTGTTCTTTACTCTTTTCAAAAAAATGCAAACACCATTAGAACTTCAAATCCAAACTTTGCCTGATAATCCAGGTGTGTATCAATTTTTTGATAAGGATGGAAAAATTCTATATGTAGGAAAGGCGAAAAACCTAAAAAAGCGTGTTCAATCGTATTTTACCAAGAACCACGATAATTATAAAACTTCGGTTTTAGTTAAGAAGATTGTGACTATAAAACACATTGTTGTTCCTACGGAAACCGATGCGTTATTATTGGAAAACAACTTAATTAAAAAGCTGCAACCACGTTATAATGTGTTGCTTCGTGATGACAAAACGTATCCTTGGATTTGCATTAAAAACGAACGATTTCCTAGAATATTTTCTACTCGAAAAATGATTAAAGATGGTTCAGAATATTTTGGACCATACACGAGTTTTAAAACAGTTCACACGATTTTAGATTTGATTAAAGAATTATATCCACTTCGAACTTGTGCTTACGATTTATCAAAAGCGAATGTTGATTCAGGGAAATTCAAAGTTTGTTTGGAATATCATATTGGCAATTGTAAAGGCGCTTGTGAAGGATATGAAACGGCTGAAAACTATCAAAATCAAGTGGAGAAAATCCGTCAAATTTTGAAGGGAAATTTCAAAGAAAGTTTGAAAGATTTCAAAAAATTAATGACTGATTTAGCGATGGAAATGAAGTTTGAAGAAGCGCAAAAAATCAAAGAAAAAATCGAGGTTTTAGAAAATTACCAATCGCGTTCTACGGTTTTAAATCCGAAAATTACCAATTTGGATGTGTTTTCTATTATTTCCGATGAAACGATGGCGTATGTGAACTTTTTACAGATTTCACATGGAGCTATCGTTCGTTCGCATACGTTGGAATTAAAGAAAAAATTAGACGAAACCAACGAAGAATTATTGGAATTGGCCGTTGTTGAATTACGCGAACGTTTTCATTTGAATGCACGAGAAATTGTGGTTCCTTTCCCAATTGATTTGGGAGAAAATATAAAAGTTACGGTGCCGCAATTGGGCGATAAAAAGCAAATTTTAGATTTATCAGAGCGTAACGCTAAATTTTATCGATTAGACCAATTAAAACAAATTCAGATAGTCGATCCAGAACGTCATACGAATCGCATCATGGCGCAAATGCAAAAAGATTTGCGTTTATCTGTAGAACCAAGGCATATCGAGTGTTTCGATAATTCAAATATTCAAGGAACGAATCCTGTTTCGGCTTGTGTGGTTTTTAAAGATGGAAAACCGAGCAAGAAAGATTATCGTCATTTCAATATCAAAACAGTTGAAGGGCCAAATGATTTCGCTTCTATGGAAGAAGTGGTGTACC
>JAHRWO010000047.1 GCA_019105125.1 Flavobacterium sp. | reverse complement strand
GAACTTGGTCCCACTAACGGCACTACTTGAATTCCTTTTTCATGTGCCAATTTCACAATAACAGCACCAGGATCGGCCACTCCAGGGCAACCAGATTCACTCATTAATCCAATGTTTTCTCCTCTTAATAAAGGTTGGATGAATTCATTGTGTTCTGCAAAATCGGTATGTTTATTTAGAACCGAAATCTTTAAATCGGGTTGTTTTTTCTCGGGATGAATGCTTTTTATGAATTTTCGAGCGGTTTTCTCGTTTTCAACTATATAATAATCCACGAAATCAATGGTTCTCTTAATGGTTTGAGGTAAAACATCTTCAGGAACTACCGTAGTTTCTCCAGGATTGGATAAGGTAATAGGAATTAAATACAGTTTGCCTAAAGTGTTTGATTTCATGATATTATTGCTTAAGTTTTCTTGCGATTTCCTCACAAGCTTGGTCTAACATATCAAAAACGTTTTCAAATCCATCTTGACCTCCGTAATATGGGTCGGGAACATCGACGTTTTCATTTGGAAAAATTTCGTTTAAAATCAGCTTGACTTTCGATTTTGCTTCTTCATTTGGAGCCAAAGCCAAAACATCTTTGTAGTTGGAATTATCCATTACAAAGATATAATCAAAAATCTCAAAATCACTTCTTTTGAATTGTCTTGCTCTTTGATTAGTAATGTCTAAACCTCTATTTTTTGCGGTTGAAATCGAACGTTTGTCAGGTAATTCGCCTGCGTGCCAACCACCAGTTCCTGCCGAATCTACAATAAAATCTTCGGAAAGTTTAGAGCGCATAATACCTTCTGCCAAAGGAGAACGGCAAATATTTCCTAAGCAAACCATTAAAATTTTTGTAGCCATGAATTATAGCGATAACTTCTTGTTGATATCGTCAACGAATTTACGGAATTGTTTGTCAGTAGTCACTAAGTTATCAACTGTTTTACAAGCATGTAATACCGTTGCGTGATCTCTGTCTCCAATTTGCGAACCAATGTTTGCCAAAGAAGCTTTCGTAAATTTCTTAGCAAAGAACATCGCTAATTGTCTAGCTTGTACAACGTGACGTTTTCTAGTTTTTGACTGTAACGTTTCAACATCCAATTGGAAATAATCCGAAACAATTTTCTGGATATAATCAATTGAAATTTCACGCTTAACGTTTTTAACGAATTTCTCAACTACTTGTTTGGCTAAATCAATAGTAACCTCACGTTTGTTGAAAGAAGATTGAGCAATTAATGAAATAATAGCGCCTTCTAATTCACGAACGTTAGATTTAATATTCTTAGCAACGTATTCGATAATTTCTTCTGGCATTTCTACTCCGTCACGGAATAAAATGTTTTTCAAAATTGAAATACGCGTTTCGTAGTCAGGTTGGTGTAATTCTGCTGATAATCCCCATTTGAAACGAGATAGTAAGCGTTGCTCAATATCTTGCATGTCAACTGGTGCTTTGTCAGAAGTTAGAATTACTTGTTTTCCGTTTTGGTGTAAGTGATTGAAGATGTGGAAAAATACATCTTGCGTTCCTGATTTACCCGATAAGAATTGTACGTCATCGATAATCAAAACATCAATTAATTGATAGAAGTGAATAAAATCGTTACGCGTGTTTTTTTTAACCGAATCAATATATTGTTGTGTGAATATTTCAGCCGAAATATACAACACGGTTTTTTCTGGATATTTATCTTTAATTTCAACCCCAATAGCATGAGCCAAGTGTGTTTTTCCTAATCCAACACCACCAAAAATCAGCAAGGGATTGAATGAAGTGCCACCAGGTTTGTTAGCTACTGCCATACCTGCACTTCTAGCTAATCGGTTGGAATCACCTTCAAGGAAGTTGTCAAAACTGTAGTTAGCATTTAATTGCGATTCGATTTTTAAATTTCGAATTCCAGGTATGACAAAAGGATTTTTTAATTCTGGATTTTTATTAACAATTGGCACGTCAACTTCTTGAGGTTTTACCGGAGTTCTGTTGTAACTCGGAATTTGCTCAGTAAACGGAAGTTTATTGCCATAAGTGTTTTCCATCTTAATTTTATACAATAACTTTGCACCAGGTCCTAGCTCTTTTGTTAAAGCCACTTTTAATAATTTTACATAGTGTTCTTCTAACCATTCGTAGAAGAATTTACTAGGTACCTGAATTGACAACGCGTTATCGTTTAGTTCAACTGACTGTATAGGTTCAAACCAAGTTTTGTAAGCTTGATCTTGAATATTGTCTTTTATAAAAGACAGACAGTTGTTCCATACCGATTGCGCAGTTTTTGTCATAGATTCAAAATTATTACGAGTTATCTTTTTGTTTTGTAAGGTTACAAAAGGACAACAGAAAATCTTTTCTGTTAGTGTGATTTGGGATAGCAAATATGTGAACAAAATATTGTAAAAAAAAATTTTTTACTATTGATTTAATGAAAAAAAATTTGTAGTGAAAAAATTGTTTTGAATATATAAATTTAAAGTTTTTTTAACATGAGAGAATATACTTACCAAGTTAGGGTTCGTTATGCTGAAACAGATCAAATGGGTGTTGTTTACCACGGAAATTATGCGCAATATTTTGAGATGGGACGCGTGGAATGGCTAAGAAATTTAGGGATTTCGTACAAGTGGATGGAAGAAAATGGTGTAATGCTTCCAGTGGTTTCGTTAACTATGAATTACAAAAAGCCTGCAAGATATGATGATTTGTTAAATGTTAAAACAATCTTAAAAAGTCAGACTTCAGTAAAGATAGAATTTGACTACGAAATTTATAATGAAGATAATGAGTTATTAACAACAGGATACTCAATGTTAGTATTTGTAGACATGAAAACAGGTCGTCCAATATTACCTCCAGATTATGTTGTTGAAAAAATAAATTCGTTTCTAGAAGTTTAAATTTCGATAAGTTTTATTTCGTATAAATTTTCAAAAGTGTCCAATAGATTTTGGACATTTTTTTTTCTAGTAGCAATTTCAATTTCGCAATCCATTTCCATTTTTTGGGCTATAATTAGTAAATTCTTTTCCTTTATAATACGCATCACTTTGTTCATATTAGCGTATTCAAATGAAATAATAAAATGTTTATCAATGGTGCGCTCAACAATTTCAGAATTTTCTAAAGCCATTTGTGCAGTGTTTTTATAGGCTGATATTAATCCACCCACACCCAGTTTTATTCCGCCGAAGTAACGAACTACTACTACTAAAATATTAGTAACTTCAAAAGATTGGATTTGACCATAAATCGGCATGCCTGCACTGTTATTGGGTTCTCCATCATCATTTGCTCGATACTGAATTTTTTCTGTACCAATTTGGTAAGCATAACACCAATGTCGTGCAGAAAAATGTTCTTTTCGCAAATGTTCTAAAATTTTTTTAACTTCTTCCTCAGAGGTTACAGGAAAAGCATATCCAAAGAATTTACTATTTTTTTCTTTAAATAAAACTTCTTCAGAAGCAACTGCAATAGTTTTATATGTGTCTTTTTCTGTAAACTCCATATTAATAGGTTACTAAAAATAACGCAAAAAGTGCCAATCCTATTCCGAAAGCATTTCGAACAGAAATTCTCTCTTTAAAGAACAAGATGCCAGCGAAAGTTGATACAATTACGATAGCTATATTGTGAATAGTAAATAGTGTAGCACTTTCAAATGCTTTAGCTTCTAACATTTTAACTAAAAAGTATAACGAGAAATAATTTGGTAAACCCAAAGCGATTCCACCCAAAATATTTCTGCCTGAAAATTGAATTTTTCCTTTGAGAGTTAAAAATAGAATCGTAAGTATGCCCACACTAAAAGCGCAAAAAAAAGTGACAGTAGAAAACAATCCAATTTTATTTGAAGGGACATAAAATGTTTGTAAATATTTTAAACTCGCATCAATTGTGCCAGCTCCAATAAACACCAAGATAGGATACAAAAGATTTGATGCTTTTTGAATTTCGCCAGTTTCTTTTTTAGAGGTAAAATAAACGGCTATCAAAGCCAATAGAATCCCAATAATTTTTATGATATTCAGTTGTTCGTTATATAAGATAATACCTAATGAAATAGGAATAATCACCGACATTTTTGAAGCTACTGAAGCTACTGAAAGTCCGTTTTTTTGAGATGTTAAAGTAGTAGCGTAAAATGTTGAAATAAAAATAAATCCTAATAATATACTACCTTTAAACCAATCTTCTTTAACTATTTGTGTTGGAACTAACTTTGTGTCTAAAGTTAAAAGACCAACAAAAAAAGCGATAAAATAATTTACTACTAAAGCTTGTAAAGTGTCAATATTGAATTTTGCAAAAAGTTTGATAATAACAAAAAGAACGGCATTAAATAGAATGCTAAGTAGTAAATAAATCACGGCGTTTAAATAATTTTTTTATCGAATAATTGCGTTACATCTTCAATACCTGGTTGAATGTTCCAAACTTGTAATCCAAGTTTTGCAGCTACCTCTGTATTTTCTTTTTTATCGTCTATGAAAAACGTTTTTTTTGGGTTTAAATTATGATTGTTTATAACATATTTAAAAGCATTTTCATCTGGTTTACGTATGCCAATTTCGTAAGAAAAGTAAACTTTTTCAAAGCAACTATAAAAATCGCGTGCAAAAGTTTCGCCCTCTTGTAGCTCAAATTTTTCAATATGGGTGTGATCGGTATTGCTTAAAAGAAATAATTTGTATTTTGAAGCTATCATTTGAAGAAATTCTAGTCGATACAAAGGAAAATCTCCTAAAATTGAATTCCATGCCTCTTTAATTTCTTCCACACTCGCATTGGGTAAATGTTTTTGAAAACCTTCTAAAAATTCAATTTCTGAAATCATTCCAGTTTCATATTTTTTATTTAAAGCATCCAAATCATCGTGCCAAGCCGTTAAACCTAGTTTTCTGAATTCGGTATCAATAGCTTGTTTATTCAAATTGATAAAAACATCGCCAAAGTCAAAAATAATTGCTTCAATCATAATTCTTGAAAATTTTAAGTTCATCATTCCTTATGTCAAAACTAGCAACCGGATTTCCGGAAATATTTGGGGCTAATGTGCCGTTTTGAAATGTTGTGTCTCCTCTGAAAACTCTAGCTTCATCCCATAAATTCGCATCTATAAAAGATTGTAAAGTTTTACTTCCTCCTTCAATTATAGCGGATTGTATATTGTTTTTATACAAAATAGCGCAAATTGAAGAAATCAGGTGATTATCAAAGATAGCATTTTCGTAAATACAATTTTCAGTTGAAATGAATTTTTCGTTTTCTGTAATGAAAATTGTTTTTTGCGAATTGTTCTTAACGTGATAGTTTTCAGAAATTTTTCCCGATTTATCCAACACAATTCGGATCGGATTATTTCCTGAAAAATCACGTGCATCTAATTTTGGGTTATCGTCTAAAACAGTATTCGTTCCCACTAAAATCGCTTGTTCTTCCGTACGCCATTTGTGAACCAATTGTCTTGAGTATTGATTTGTAATCCAAACGGGACTTTTTTCATCTTTCGAAACAGGTGCAATAAAACCATCAGTCGTTTCCGCCCATTTCAGAATAATATAAGGTCTTTTCTTTTGATGAAAAGTAAAAAAACGTTTATTAAGTTCGTTGCATTCGTCTTCTAAAATACCAACGGTTACATTTTTACCACTTTCGACTAGTTTTTTAATTCCGTTTCCAGCCACTTTTGCAAAAGGGTCAACGGTTCCAATTACTACATTCGGAATTTTATTTGCAATGATTAAATCGCAACACGGTGGCGTTTTTCCAAAGTGACTACAAGGTTCTAAACTCACGTAAATCGTAGCTTCTTTTAACAACGATTTGTCTTTTACTGAATTCACCGCATTGACTTCCGCATGTGGTTCGCCTGCTTTTTTGTGCCAACCCTCACCAATGATTTTACCTTCGTGCACAATCACACTTCCCACTAATGGATTAGGATAGGTAGTTCCCAAACCATTTTTGGCAAGTTCAATACAGCGTTTCATGTAAAATTCATGTGTAGTCATTATACAAAAGTAGTATTTTTAAGAGTAAAAAATAAAATTCTTCTTTGGCTTTCTTTCTTTTGGGGTACTACAACCATAGCGTATGTATGGAGTATGTATGGAGTAGCTATTCTTTTGACCTGTCCTAAAATAACCATATAGATTAATACATAAATCCTATTATAGTTATACAAATATAATTTTAAACTTACTGTACAATTGTTTTTTCATGATAAAAACTCTTATTGTAGTTCTTTTATATAGACTGTATTTGTGTAAAGCTATTTTAGGACAAGACAATAAAATTTACGTATTTTTATGCCATAATAAAAATGCTATGTTGATTAGAGAAATCCAACAAAAAGATAATGAGTCGATTGCTAAGGTAATTCGTGATATTTTTCATGAATTAGATGCGCCAAAAGTAGGAACAGCTTATGCGGATCCCATTTTAGATACGTTATACGAAGTTTATCAAGCACCGCGTTCTGTTTATTATGTGGTGGAACATGAGGGAAAAGTGGTTGGTGGTTGTGGTGTTGCCCCTTTAGAGATGCTGAAACCAGTTCAGCATGACATCGTTAAAGTATGTGAGTTACAAAAAATGTATTTTGCCCCTGAAATCAGAGGAACAGGTTATGCCGAAAAAATTATTGAAAAGTGTTTGGAATTTGCCAAAACACAAGGATTTGAACTTTGTTATTTGGAAACGCTTTCTTTCATGTTGGCAGCTCAAAAACTTTACAAAAGAATAGGTTTTGAAAATATCGACGGTCCAATGGGAAATACAGGTCATAACAGTTGTGAAGTTTGGATGACGAAGAAGTTGTAGAATTAAGATTTGAGTATTAAGAATTAAGACCAATTTAGCTTATGCTTTTAAAACAATACAAAAACCACTTTTTCAATTCATTAAAAAACATTCAAGATGAACAAGAAATC
>JAHRWO010000389.1 GCA_019105125.1 Flavobacterium sp. | reverse complement strand
TAATGCAAGATTCATTACTGTTGAATTGATACGGAATTTCGTAAAACGAAGGAATAAAGTCAAAATGGAAAACTTCTGGTGAAAGGAAAGCCGCAAATTTGAAATCACAAACGGGACAGTCTTCTCTTTCTGTAAATGTTTTTTCAGAAGTTTTAAAAGTCAAATGATGTGAATCATCACAACATTCTGTTTTTAAATGGTGATCGTGCGAAAAAGTATGAATAGATTGATAGCTCACAGCAAATAACACTGCAAGCATCAAAAACAAATTCATATGTAATAATTTCTTTTTCACCATCACAAATATACTGCTTTTAGAATAAAGCCAAAAAACAAACCACGAATTAACGAATTTTTAAGTTTTGATGACTTATTCGCTAGTTCGTGGTTATTTGTTTTTGCCACGGATTAAAGGATTCAAATGGATTATATCCGTGTTAATCTGTGTAATCTGTGGCTAAAATTATACTAAGTTGTTAGCTACCAAATATTCCGCAATTTGAATCGTGTTTGTTGCTGCTCCTTTTCTTAAGTTATCCGCTACAATCCACATGTTAATCGTGTTCGGTTGGCTTTCATCTCTTCTAATTCTACCAACGAAAACATCGTCTTTCCCTTGTGCGTAAATTGGCATTGGATATGTAAACGTATCTAAATTATCTTGAACTGTTACACCAGGCGTGTTCTGTAAAATTTCACGTACTTCATTCACATCAAAATCATTTTCAAATTGAACGTTTACCGCTTCACTATGTCCACCAACAACAGGAATACGAATTGCAGTCGCTGTCACAGCAATAGTGTTGTCGTTTAAGATTTTTTGTGTTTCGCGAACCAATTTCATTTCTTCTTTCGTGTAACCGTTTTCTTCAAAACTATCACATTGAGGAATCGCATTTCGGTGAATTGGATATTTGTATGCCATATCACCTTGAATTCCCGCATATTCGTTTTCTAACTGACGAACGGCTTTAACTCCAGTTCCAGTAATGGATTGATAAGTTGAAACAACAATACGTTTTATATCATATTTGGTATGTAAAGGCGCTAAAGCCATTACCATTTGAATCGTAGAACAGTTTGGATTCGCAATAATTTTGTCTTCCTTAGTTAAAATCGAAGCATTGATTTCTGGAACTACTAATTTTTTTGTAGCATTCATACGCCAAGCAGAAGAATTGTCGATTACAGTTGTTCCAACAGCAGCAAATTTTGGAGCCCATTCTAAAGAAGTTTCTCCACCTGCCGAAAACAAAGCAATCTCAGGTTTCATATCTACAGCGGTTTGTAAACCAACCACTTTATAGGTGTTACCTTTCCATTCGATTTCTTTTCCAACTGATTTTTCAGAAGCAACTGGAATTAAATCGGTTACAGGAAAATTACGTTCTGCTAATACTTGAAGCATTATTTCGCCTACCATTCCGGTAGCGCCAACTACGGCTACTCTCATTTTGATGTGTGTTATTTAATGATGCAAAAATATAGAATATTCAAACGACTTAGCAAATATTGATGAAATTATAACAAAAGTTTTGATTTGTAACAAGTTTCTAAAAAAAATACCCCGACGAATCGGGGTTTAATTAGAATATATAATGTAGCGGTATCGACTATTTTTTTAATAAATCTCTAATTTCAGCTAATAATTGCTCTTGTGTTGGTCCTGCTGGAGCCGCCGGAGCTGGTTCTTCTTTTTTCTTAGCAGCATTCATTCCTTTAATCAATAAGAAAAGAACAAAAGCTACAATAACAAAGTTAATCACAGCCGACATAAACATGCCATATTTAACCCCACCAAAAGCAGTTAGCTCTTCAATTTTTGACAAATTAGCTGCTTCCAAAGCTGGTTTAAGTAACAATGGTGTAATAACATCTTCAATAAATGAACTTACAATTTTACCAAAAGCACCGCCAATGATAACCCCTACAGCTAAATCCACTACGTTTCCACGCATAGCGAATTCTTTAAATTCTTTTAACATAATGGGAGAATTTTAAAAATTTATATTCCGTTTTTCAGTTTAACGAATATACAATATTTAAAATTAAAAAGTTAATTTTTAAAGAAAATTCGCTTTACTCGTTGCGAAATCCCAGTCAAAATTTCATAGGGAATCGTGCAAATAACACTCGCCATTTCAGTCACTTTGGGATTTTTTCCAAATATAATAACCTCGTCGCCAGTTTTACAGGAAATATGAGTAACATCCACCATCATCATGTCCATACAAATCGAACCTAAAATCGTAGCTTTTTGATTGTTGATAGTGACAAATCCTTTTTCATTGCCCCAAGCTCTTCGAATGCCATCGGCATAACCAATCGGAATCGTAGCGACTTTCATTTTTTGCGTCACTCGAAATCTTCGGCTGTAACCAATACTTTCTTCGGCTGAAACTTCTCTTATTTGGGAAATAATGGTTTTTAAAGTGCTCACATTTTCCAACACTTTCAATTCTTGTTCTGAATTTCCAATACCATACAAACCAATACCTAATCGCACCATTTCCATC
>JAHRWO010000372.1 GCA_019105125.1 Flavobacterium sp. | reverse complement strand
ACATCAAAGTGTCCCGTTTTTTCATTATTTGCTGACGAATATCTGGTAAAAGCATTTCCAGCAACCAAAGGTTTTTCTTCTAGAGTAAATTGAGGCGTTAAAGTTTGAAAACTCATTACCCCTCCAATTGCATCACTACCGTAGATAACAGAACTAGGTCCAAACAATACTTCCGATTTTTCAATAGCAAACGGATCTAAGGAAATCACGTTTTGAATATTTCCTCCTCTAAAAATAGCAGTATTCATTCGTACTCCATCAATAGCATACAACAAACGATTAGTTGCAAATCCACGAATCATGGGACTTCCTCCTCCCTGCTGACTCTTCTGCATGAAAACTTTACCCGAGATAGTTAATAAATCGGCAGCTGTTTGTGGGTTTTGTAATTGAATATCCTTTTTGGAAATCGAAGTAATTTTTATGGGAATATCTCTTGTATGTTGCTTCCATCGATTAGCAGATACGATAATTTCGTCCATTGCTAATAAAGTAGGATGTAAATTCAATTGAAATGAAGCTAATTCCAACTGATTATAAGTTACTATTTGAGTTTCATATCCAAAGGATTGCACCAAAATTTTATCTCGTCCTTTTAAATCTGAAATATCAGCTTGCCCTTTTGAATTAGTAACTACAAAAGTTTTTCTATTTTCAACTGTTAAAGTAACCGACTCGAGAACTTCTCCAGAATCTATATCTCTAACCGAAATTGTCTGCGAAAAAGTAGTTACACTGAAAATGAAAAATAAAAAAAACTGTATTTTTTTAAACATATTTCTTAATTTATAGAACAATTTGAAATCTATTAGATTAAAAATAGACGGTCTCTTATTGCTACAAATTACATGCCACTTCTAATAGCTTCCACAGGATCTAATTTTGAAGCAGAAATGGCTGGAATGATTCCAGAAATTAAACCAATTAATGCTGCCAATCCTGAACCTATTAACATGTTTGATACACTCAATACAAATTCAAAATCTAGAACAGAAGATAAAACTAAAGCAATAATCCAAACCAAAAACATGCCGACAATTCCTCCAATTAATGAAAGAATTACCGCTTCAAATAAGAATTGAAACAAAATGAATTTATTTTTAGCGCCCAAGGCTTTTTGAATTCCAATTAAATTGGTACGTTCTTTTACGGATACAAACATAATATTGGCAATACCAAAACCTCCTACTAAAAGCGAGAACGCACTTATAATCCAACCAATCATGTTCATTTGACCTACGATGTTATCAATAAAATCTGTAAACCCAGAAAGCACATTTAAAAAGAAATTATCGATTTCGCCTGTTTTTAAACCTCGGTAATTTCTTAATTTCTGACGTAATTCGGCTTTGAATTCTTCGATATCAATTCCTTTTTCAGGTTTAATCATAACCGCTGGAGTTAAAGCTTTACTATTATCCCCATACATTTTTCTGAGGAAATTCACCGGAAAAAACACTGCTACGTCGTTACTATCACCAAAAGTACCTTGCCCTTGTTTTTTAAGAACCCCAATTACGGTAAATCGTTGGCCGTACAAACGAACTTTTTTTCCAAGAGGATCACTATTTTCAAATAAACCCTTTGCTACTTCACTTCCAATTACAATAACAGGACTACCTGAGTTCGATTCTGATTCGTTAAACAAACGCCCTTTATCAATTTTAACTGGTTCGATATCAAAAAATTCTTCGGTTGAAGGTTTCACCCTAATCGAATTTACAGTTTTGGATTCGTATTTGATGCTTTCATTTCGCGTGAATAAATTAAACGACATTTTATCAATTCCGTTTACGCTGCGTCTTAGGTGTTCATATTCGTCATAAGTAACATCAGGAAATTGCTCGCGTTTCCATCTTGGTACTTCAGATGGCCCGAATGAAAAACGAATTAAGTAAATCGTATTCATGTCCATATCACTTAAGTCTTCCTTGATTTTTTTATCCATAGAATCTACGGCAGCTAACACCGCAATAATGGAAAAAATACCAATAGTAACACCTAACAACGATAAAAGGGTACGCAATTTATTGTTGCGCAATGCATTGATGGCAAAACTGAAACTTTCTGAAAGTAATCGTAAATATAAAAGCATAATACTGAGCTATTATTAATAAGTAGAACATCGAGTGAAAATGTTACAGTTGATGGGAATTTATTTATATTGAAGAAATTCTTTAATTTTCAATTTTACGGAAATACGTATTTTCTTATTTAAAAATTAATTAACTTTGGTTTCAAACTATAAAAAATTCCAGTATGCCAATCAATAAACAATTTGTTACAGTTATTAAAAAATCGCTAACCAAATTTGATTTTTCAAAACTTGAAGAAAAATGTACAAATGAAGCTCAAACAAGACAATATCTAATTGAGCCAATCATTGAAATTTTAGGCTACAGCAGATTAGATGATATGCTAACAGAAATCAATGCTGGTTGGGGACAAAAAAATGACAAAGCAGATATTGGACTAATTATAAAAGGAAAAAATCCTGAAATTTTAGTTGAATGTAAAAAGTATGGGAAAAATTTGACTGATAAAGAAGCATCTCAATTAAATGGCTATTTCATTAATACACCAAGTTCAAAACTTGGAATCTTAACTAACGGAATTGAATGGCGATTCTATTGTCCTGATGAATCTAACAAAGAGACAAATTTGAATGTCACACCATTTTTAGTATTAGACTTTTCAGAATTAAATGATGCTCTTTTCGAAAATCTTTCAAAGTTTCACAAAAACAATATTGACATCAAAGAATTATTAGAAGAAGCGTCTGAGTTTTATTTTTTACAAGGTTTTAACGAGGCTTTTACTGCTGAACTATCAGATCCTTCTGATGACTTCATAAAAGCAGTTTTCAACAGAATGCAAGGCAAAAGAATGACTGATACAATAAAAAGTAAATTAAGAACTTTAATAAACTCAAATGCTATTCAGAATGCTTTACCAAGAGTTATAGAACAAGAAGCTAAAAATGGAAATGTAATCATTACTACTGCAGAAGAATTAAAAATTTATCATGCAATTAAGACGATTCTTATCCATAAAAAAGAAATAGACTCTGATAGAATTTCATACAGAGATCAAAAAAACAGTTTCAATATTTTAGTTGATGACAACAATAAAAAAATAATCTGCAAAATAACTAATTCAAAAAGTAAATATTTCATTGAGCTAAATGGTTTAAAATATGAAGTTAACGGAATTGATAGTATTGTGGCTATAAAGAAACAATTGTTAGATTTTACAATGCAATATTTTCAAAAATAAATCAAGAAACCACTTTTAAAGTGGTTTTCTTTTTTTCAAAAATCCTTTCCAATAAAGTTTGACTATTTTAAGAAGTATAACTACTTTTGCACCACGAAAACAACAACATTTATCTGAGACAAATCGGATACAACAACACAACACCATGAACACAACAAAAAAAATTGCTTCGGCATTGATTTCTGTATTTGACAAAAACGGTCTAGAACCTATTGTTAAAGCCCTTCACCAAAACAATGTAACGATTTATTCTACCGGCGGAACCGAAACTTTTATTAAAGATTTAGGCATTCCAGTAGTTGCTGTAGAAGATATTACGGCTTTTCCTGAAATTTTAGGCGGAAGAGTAAAAACCTTGCATCCTAAAATCTTCGGTGGAATTTTAAACCGTCAAGACCATGCTGGTGATGTGGAACAAATGAAAGAATTCAACATTCCGCAAATCGATTTAGTGATTGTGGATTTGTATCCGTTTGAAAAAACCGTTGCTTCTGACGCTAGCGAACAAGATATTATTGAGAAAATCGATATCGGTGGCATTTCGTTAATTAGAGCTGCTGCTAAAAATTTCAAAGACACGGCAATTGTTCCTTCTGTTGAACAATACGCACCATTTTTGAATTTCTATACTGAAAACAACGGCGCTACCACTTTAGAAAACAGAAAACTATTGGCTTCAAGAGCTTTTAATGTTTCTTCACATTATGATTCGGCTATTTTCAACTACTTCAATCAAGTTTTTGAAGAACCGGTTTT
>JAHRWO010000318.1 GCA_019105125.1 Flavobacterium sp. | reverse complement strand
CAACGATTAAGTTTGACATAGATTCCAAAGGTAATGCATCTTTAATCCAATCGATAACTTGTGTGTTTTTGTCTTTTGGGGTGTAACCTAAAATTTTGTATTTTAATATTGCATGCCCAACGTTTTCACCCAAGAACCAGACAAATATGAAACCTAACGTAAATGCAGAACGCTTGATTAAAAGTGCTAAAAATAAACAAAAAGAGAAGAATGCAACGTGCTTTAAAAAATAAGCAAACAAATAGCTCATATCAGAAAAAATGATGCTTATTTCTGTATACGATGAATATTTTAGACCTAAAATTAAACTGATACCAAATACAAATAAAGTTGAAACTAAAGAAAATAAAATGATGGTGTAGAATTTAGAAAGTAAAAATTCCTTTTTAGACATTCCATCAATTAAATTTTGCTTTAATGTGCCATAACTAAATTCATTAGCTACCATTGAAACTATTATGACAGCTAGAAATAGTTTAAACCAAGAGGCTACAAAAGTTGTAAAATGCCAAATGTAAGGGAAGTTAAAGAAGCCGCTTTTTGCTGCTTCAAATTTAAAAAATCCAAAATCGAATTCAATTAATGCAATACTTGCTAATAAAAATAAAGATAAAAAGTATATGATGCTTAAAACTCGGCTAGCCTTATTTAACCAAATTTTTTGTAATTCTATAGTGAGTAATCGTTTCATTTTGATGGGTTTAGTTTGTTAGTTTTAAGAATTGTTCTTCTAAACTTGTTCTTCGTTTTAATAAATGTGTTAAAACAATGTTTTTGTTAAATAAATATTGATTCAATTCGCCAGCTTCTAAAGGAGCTTTTAAATAAACTAAAGCTTTTCCATCTTGAAGGTCAATTTTATCGACTGATGGATGTTGAGAAACAACTTGAATTAATTCATCTAGATTACTAGCTTGTAATTCAAAAAAACCTTCGTTGGCTAACATTCCATCAACTGTACCTTGATATAGTGTTACTCCATAGCGCAGAACAATTACATGCGAACACACTTTTTCTACTTCATCCAGTAAGTGAGAGGCTAAAAGTATAGTAGTGCCTTGATTTGCAATAATTTTTATCAAATCTCGAATTTGACGAATTCCTTGTGGATCTAATCCATTTGTTGGTTCGTCTAAAATTAGTATTTCAGGATCATTCAATAGAGCAGAAGCAATGGCTAAACGTTGTTTCATTCCTAAAGAAAACGTTTTGAATTTGCTATCTTTTCGGTCAAACAAACCTACTAATTCTAATTTTTCATTGACTTTATCAAAAGGAATGTTCTTGATTTTACAAACTAATTTCAAGTTTTCCTCAGCCGTCATATAGGGATAAAAATTTGGTCTTTCAATAATTGCACCTACTTTTTTTAAGGCATCGTGAGTAGAAAGACTACCGTCAAACCATTCAAAATCACCTGATGTTTTGTTAACAACATTTAATACAATTCCTAAAGTGGTTGATTTTCCTGAGCCGTTTGGTCCTAAAATTCCATATACATTGCCTTTTTTTATTTCTAGAGAAACATTTTTTACAGCATGTACTTTTCTGAATTTTTTATGGAGGTTCGAGATTTTTAAAATGGTTTCCAAGTTTGTTCGTTTTTTGATTTAAATATAAGACGAACGAATTTCAGATTTGTTACGTTTCAAATTAATGCCAATAAAAAATCCCTAATCTTATGGCTCGATTAGGGATTTAAAGGTATTACTTGGGGCAAAATTAATATTGAATAAAGTTGTTGATTTTTACATTTGTAGCTTTTAAATCGTGCATTAAATTGTACAATCCAAAGAAAGTTCTGTTGATGTAAATAAAATGCTTCGAACCGCGATTTCCATTCATATTTCTTAGCTCTGTGTTTTTTGAATAGCGTTCTCCTAAATCAGCAATTTGCCCGAAAAATTCTTCGTCTGAAAAATCAAATTCTTCAACATGGAAAGGTCGTGCAAACAAGCTTAACAATTCATGAAACATTTCGGTGAAGAATTCAATTTCTTCTTTCGTGTCTTCTTTTCTTAAAATTTCTAATTCGTATAATTTCGATTGGAAGAATTCAGGATTGTTCAAGTTCTCTTTTTTCGCTAATTCAAAATAAGGAACATAAAAATCATTCGGAACTTCTTTGATACAGCCAAAATCTAAAGCTACTAATTTTGTGTCTTGAGTAATTAAGAAGTTTCCTGGATGCGGATCAGCATGGACTTTTCTCAAATTGTGCATTTGAAACATATAAAAATCCCAAAGCGTTTGACCTAAAATATTTGATTTCTCAGCATCAGTATTATGAGCGGTGAATTCTGATAAATGTTCGCCCGTCATCCAATCCATCGTAATGATTTTCTCCGAAGACCATTCTGGATAGTACTGTGGAAAAATTAAATTTGGAATGTTTTGGCAAGCTTCTGCCATTTCCATGCTTTGTTTTACTTCGTTGATGTAATTGGTTTCTTCAATCAATTTATCTTCAACTTCCTTGAAATATTTATCCGAATCTTTTCCTTTAATGTTGAACATTTTGATGGCAATAGGTTTCACTAAAGCTAAGTCCGAACTAATACTTTCTGCCACTCCTGGATATTGAATTTTCACAGCAAGTTTTTTCCCATCCTTGGTAGCTTGGTGCACTTGACCAATGCTAGCCGCATTTATAGAAGTGGCATTGAAGGTATCGTATATTTCGTTAGGTTGTTTACCAAAATAATTTTTAAAGGTTTTATTTACCAATGGAGCAGACAACGGCGGAACCGAAAATTGCGCCAACGAGAATTTCTCCACGTAAGCTCTTGGTAAAATATTTTTATCCATGCTTAACATTTGAGCTACTTTCAAAGCACTTCCTTTTAGTTGCTTTAAACTATCGTAAATGTCGGCAGCGTTATTTTTGTTAAGCGATTCTTTAGCTTCTTCTTCGGTTTTGGTGATTTTATCTCCGTAATATTTAAGATAATTCACACCAACTTTAGCTCCAGTTTGAATCAGCTTAGAAGCACGTTGGATTTTTGATGTTGGAATACTATCGATTGTTTTCATGTGATTACATTTTAAATGAGCCTCTTTCGTGCCACATGAATTTTCCAAAATCAATTAGACTTTTGAATGGTGTAGTATCCATCAAATCAAAACTGGTATTGACAGATTTTTCAATGAAAATATCGGTTTTTTCAAATGAAATTGACGTATCTTCAATCCAAAACTTCAAAGTGAATAAGAATTGAAACCAAGCCATTTCGCTCATCGTTTTTTCTTGAATTTCGATTAACTTTTCTTGTTTTAAATCGATTTTTTCAATGTCTAAAGTGTCGTAAAACTTTTTGAAGCTTTTTCTTAATTCGCTCAATTTTGACAAACTTTTCAATTTGTTTTTGTCTTCTTTTAATAACGCTACCACGAAACTTCTGTTAGCAGTTAACATTTCGAAATAAGTGAAATAAAAACTCAACAATTGGGTGCGAGCATCGTATGAAGCGAATTCTTCACTATTTCCTAATAATTCTAATGTATTGTCGAATAGCGAAGTGAAAAAGTTTTGCTCAATTTGGTTAAAAGAAGCATAGTGTTTGTAAAACAAACCTTCTTCAAAACCAGCATGTTTGGCAAACAAATAAACCGATTGCGGTTGCTTGTTGTGTTCTAAGAAATAATCGATGTATAAACTTAAAATGCCTTCTTTGTTTATTTCTTTCTTTTTTGCCATGATTTTAAATATTTTTCTCAAAGGTACATAATGTTTAATTTAAAATCAAAAAAGTTAAACAAAATATTTTGTTAAAGTTCTTTCAAAAAAAACCTCAATTACGAATTTGCAATTGAGGTTTAATAATTTGTATGTAAATGGCTTACGATTTCTGCTCTTTATTAAAGTAAACCAAGTAGTAATACATTTGTTTTTCTTCGTCCCAACCTTTCTCTACGAATTTCTCCGCACTTTCAGGGTTGATGAAATCTAATTTGATTTGGATATTGGTGTCTAATTGAATCGTATTTTTTAAAGAACGACGCACATCTGTTACCGCAGCATTTGCAATTGGAAAACTGGAAACATCTTCGATACTATATTTCGCACCTTTATCTACTTTATAATTTTTGAATTCTGGAATGAATTCTGGATTTTGCATTACTTCGTTCAAGAAAGCTGTTTCTTCAAACTCATCATTTTTTGCAAAGTGATTGATAGCTCGGTTCATGAACAATACTTCTTGTTGTTTGTCTTCGGCTGGTAAAACTACTTCTTTGGCAAACTCTTGACAGAATTTTAAGTATTTCTTTGTCATGAAGTTTTCATCTTGAAACGCATCAACTGATAAGAAATGTTCTAACCAATAACGCGCATCGTAACGGTTGCTATCAACGGTTAAAATTTTGTAGCCTTCTTCTTTTTTATAGTTAAAAATGATACAACCTT
>JAHRWO010000316.1 GCA_019105125.1 Flavobacterium sp. | reverse complement strand
TGCTTTACCATCCATAATGTTTTGCAATTTTTTCCCAATTAACTTCTTTTTCAACATCGATAAGTGATCGGTGAATAAAATTCCTTCGATATGGTCGTACTCATGTTGGATAACACGTGCGATTAAACCATCATACACTTCGGTCTTCTTATTGAAATCTTCGTCGAAATATTCAATTGTAATGGTATCATGACGAAATACATCTTCGCGCACATCAGGAATACTCAAACACCCTTCGTTGAATCCCCAAATATCGCCTTCTTCTTTAATGATTTTAGCATTAATGAACGTTTTTTTGAAATCTTTCATTAAAGCCGCTTCTTCTTTAGAAACATCATCACTATCGCTAAAAGGTTCGGTATCTACAATAAACAAACGAATCGGTAACCCAACTTGTGGAGCCGCCAAACCAACGCCATGTGCATGATACATTGTGTCATACATATTAGCAATTGTTTCTTTAAGATTCGGATATTCTGGTGTAATGTCCTCTCCTACTTTACGTAAAACTGGTTCTCCGTATCCGTATATTGGTAAAATCATAATCTGTAATTTCTATTTTCTAACTTCTGAATTCTAAATTCCGAGTGCAAAAGTACTATTTTTTATAATGTAAATAATCTTGAAGCATAATTGTTGCGGCAATTTCGTCTACCAAAGCTTTATTTTGACGTTGTTTCTTTTTTAAACCGCTATCAATCATAGTTTGAAACGCTATTTTAGAAGTAAAACGTTCATCAACTCTATCCACCGGCATTTCAGGGAAAACGGTTTGAAATTTAGCCACAAAAGCATTAATGATTTCGGCACTTTGCGAAGGCGTCCCATCCATTTGCTTAGGTTCACCAACGATTACTCGTTCAACTTTTTCTTTCGAAAAATAGTCTTTTAAAAAAGTAATTGCTGTGTCTGATGGAATTGTGGTTAGCCCAAAAGCTATCATCTGCATTTCATCTGTAACAGCAATTCCTGTTCGTTTGATTCCGTAATCTATGGCTAAAATTCGCATTATTGATTATTTGCAACAAATATACATTCAATTATTTGATAATTTCAAATTCGGCTAAAGGTGTCATTCTAGCTTTATTAAGTTTTAGCGTTTTACCATCGAAATTGTAATTATCAACTGTTTCTAAAACTTTTGCAAATTCTTGTTCCGTTACCATATCTTCACAAGCCATCATAGTCGAAGCTACTTTTGAGAATTCAATACGACTTACCTCTTCTTTTAATTTATAGCTTCCCATCATATTATTACAACCTGCAAAAGCTGAAAATCTTCCGTCAGTATTAAAATTAATTCCGAATTCTTTTTTAGTATCTGTATTTTTTTGAATCGTTTTCCCGTTCAATTTTACCAAACGCCATTTTGAATTTTTAATGTCTACTTTAGCAATTTCTTTGGTTTTTACTTCTTCTTTTTGAACTGGAGCTACAGGTTCCGAAATTTGGATTCTTAATAATCTATATGAATCAGCCAAATCGCCTTCAATACGTTTTCCATCAGCATCTAAATGAAATAAAACACCTTCACCAACAAAATATTGATTTGGAGCTTCTGAACCCGAAAGTCTGATTGTGTTTCCAGCTTCATTCCAAGTATATTTTCCGGTTTCTTTGAAAACTTCATTCGATTTCCCTTTGTAAACGGTTTCCTTTATATAGGAATCTTCATTTAATGCGATAGTAGTTTCAATAGCTTCACAATCAGCACATGGTAAAAAACCTTTGTATGTTCCTATATAATCTAAACTGTTTTTTGCATTATGTTCATCAACTTGAACTATTGTGGAATCAACTGATGTTCCTTCTGTTTCTGTTTCAATTTCCTTTTTACAAGAAGTTAAACTAAAAGCTATTATTCCTAAAATTAAAAGACTTTTTTTCATAGTAGCGTATTTTTTGTTATATCTATAAAATTACTGATTTTTTCTGAATCAAAAACAATTCCAAAAATCATAAAATAGTATCTTTGCTTCACAAATTTTGAAAATCATGACCAATTTACAAGCAACAATAGAACAAGCATGGGAAAATCGTGCTTTATTACAAGAAGAAACTACGCAAAAAGCCATTAGAGAAGTTATCGAATTATTAGATAGCGGAAAACTTCGTGTAGCTGAACCAACAAATAACGGTTGGCAAGTAAACGAATGGGTTAAAAAAGCGGTTGTTATGTACTTCCCTATTCAAAAAATGGAAACTTGGGAAGCTGGTATTTTTGAATATCACGATAAAATGGAATTGAAACGCAATTATGCGGAAAAAGGAATTCGTGTAGTTCCTAATGCTGTTGCAAGATACGGTGCTTATATTTCAAGTGGTGTAATTTTAATGCCAAGTTATGTAAACATTGGTGCTTATGTTGATGAAGGTACGATGGTAGACACTTGGGCTACTGTAGGAAGTTGTGCGCAAATTGGAAAACATGTTCATCTTTCTGGTGGTGTTGGAATTGGTGGTGTTTTAGAACCATTACAAGCAGCACCAGTAATTATTGAAGATGGTGCTTTCATCGGTTCAAGATGTATCGTAGTGGAAGGTGTTCACGTTGGAAAAGAAGCGGTTTTAGGAGCGAATGTTTGTTTAACAGGTTCTACAAAAATCATTGACGTGACAGGTGACGAACCAATAGAATACAAAGGAGTGGTTCCTGCTCGTTCAGTTGTAATTCCAGGAAGTTATACTAAGAAATTCCCCGCTGGAGAATACCAAGTTCCTTGCGCGATAATCATTGGACAAAGAAAAGCTTCAACCGATTTAAAAACCTCCCTTAACGATGCTTTGAGAGAATATAATGTAGCGGTATAAATCTAAGTACGAAGTTAGAAGAATAAAAAATTCCAATTCACAATCAAATATTTGTGAATTGGAATTTTTTATTTTATCGTTTCAATAATTTTTCTTGACGTTGTAATTTGAGTAATTTAGCGTATTTTATGTGGGAGAAAAAACCTTGAATTAAAGCTATGGTGATGCCATCAATTCCGTTAAAAATTCCTTTTTTGAAAAAATAACATCTAATAAAAGCCGTTAATCCATTAATTACAGGCTTCATGGCTCCTACTCTTTTTCCTTGATCAAAAAGTTGTTGGGCATGCCAAGTAGAATATTGGTTTTTCTTTGTAATAATTTGTTCAAAAGAATCCCAACCGTAATGTAAAATATGAACGGCTACTTTTTTTTCGTTAGTAGTTTCAATTTTTTGATGCACTTTAGCTTCGGAAGGTTTTGCAGTTTTCTTATTAAAAAAACGAACTTTATGATCGGGATACCAACCCGAAAAATCGATTAATTCATCGGCTAAAAAGTTTTTAACTCGAAACGAAAATGCATCGTAATTTCCTTCTAAATATTTTCCTTTTAAGATAAATTCTTTGGCATCTTTGTCTAAAAATTCGTCAGCATCTAAATTCAAAATCCAATCGTTTTTGCAAAATGGCAATCCGTGTGTCCGTTGTGGTCCATCACCAAGAAATTTTTGAGAAATCACTTTTGCGCCTTTTTCTTCGGCAATTTTTACTGTATTATCAGAACTTAACGAATCAACAATGATAACTTCATCGCACACTTCAAACAAAGCATCGATGCATTTTCCAATATTTTTTTCTTCATTAAACGTAATGACTAAACCACTAATTGCCATAAAATTTGAATTTTCACAAAAGTAATCAAATTATTTTGTTAGCAAAGTTTCAAAATCAAAAGCACTTGTGTATTTTAGCCAAATAATTTAAAACAAAATGAAAATTTTAGTCATTCAACAAAAGCGAATTGGAGATGTATTAACCTCAACTATTCTGTCCAATAATTTGAAGCAAAAATTTCCTGATGCACAAGTAGATTACATGTGCTACGCAAATTGTGTAGATGTACTAAAAAACAATCCTAACATTGATAATATTATTGTATTAGAAGAAAAAGTTCGAAAAAACTATCTTTCGCTTTTTCAATTTATTTTCAAAATTAGAAGTGCAAAATATGATGCGGTAATTGATGCTTACAGTAAATTGGAAACTAATTTAATTACGCTTTTTTCTGGAGCTCAATATAAAATCTCATACAAAAAAGGCTACTCAGATATTTTCTACAATTACAACATAGAGCGTCTTAAAAACGGAACAAAATCAGATATTGGATTAGCCATTATTAACCGATTACGTTTATTAAAACCACTTATTAAAGAAGAAATTACCGATTATAAACCAAAAATTTTCTTAACAGAAAACGAAATTAAACAAGCAAAAGATTTGATGGCAAAGTTTCCATTAAAAACAGATAAACCCACTTTCATGATGGGTATCTTAGGAAGCGAATGGTACAAAACTTATCCGTTTGAAAAAATGGCGGAATTAATAGATTTTACTGTTGAAACCACAGATGCAAACTTGCTTTTCAATTATATCCCAAAACAAAAAGAAGAAGCTCAAAAAATCTTCAATTTGTGTAAACCCGAAACTCAAAAACGCATTTATTTTGATTTGTATGCTAATGATTTACGCTCGTTTTTAGGAATTTTATCACAATGCAACGCTTTAATTGGAAATGAAGGCGGAAGCGTTAACATGGCTAAAGCATTGGTTGTTCCAACATTTTCATTGTTTTCACCTAGTGTGGATAAAGAAACTTGGCAAATTTTTGAAGATGAGAAAAATATTTCTATTCATCTGAAAGATTTAAAACCTGAAATTTATCAAGAATTTGATGAGAAGTATATCAAAGAAAACACTTTCAAATATTTTGAAGAATATCCAATTGAATTAATTAAAGAAAAACTGAAAGACTTTTTTGAAATTATTCGCTAATATATTTTGACAGACCATTTTCAATAAAAGTTATGTGATGCTTTTTATTGAAATTACGAATAGCATTATTTTTCTCCCAAGTTTCAGGAGTTGCATATCCCCTCTGATGGTCTAAATGCAAACAAACGGCACTATAACGAATTTGTTTAGACAGAATGCCTAAGTTGAATAAACGTTCCCCAACCTCCCGATCTAAACCGCCATATTGCATCTCTTCATTAAAACCATTAATCGAAATTAAATCTTTCTTAAAACAAGAGGTATTATGACCGTTAAAAGTTCGTTTAGTGGGAGTTAACCAATCCATAAATGCAGCAAAAACAGCTATTTTTGTTAGCTTTGATAATTTGAAGGTCTTAGAAACTCCTTTGTTTATTAGCCAAGAAATAGAAAAACAATCCTGATTCTTAATGTTTTCAATCGAAATTTGTTTGGAAGTTCCCATAGACAACTTAAAATAACCACCTGATAAAAAATAACCTTCTTCTTGATGTTTTAAATGTTGGGCAACAAAATCTTTCCTTGGAATACAATCACCATCAGTAAAAAGTAAATATTCTGAATTCGTTTTTAGAATGGCTTTGTTAAGAATTTTACATTTCTGAAATCCAGAATCTTCTTGCCAAACATGTACAATTGGAAATTTAAATTTATTTTGAAAAGATGTAATTACGTCTTTTGTTTTTTCGGTAGAACCATCATCAGCAATAACGACCTCAAAGTCTTGCTCAGTTTGGACACTGTATCCAACAAGCACTTTTTGAAGCCATTCTTCCGAATTGTAAGTGGTGATAATTACCGATAATTTCATGCAAAGAATAAAAAGTGAAAAATACTACTTTTTCCAGAACTTTAATTTCTTTTTCAGTCTTTTTTTTCGGTGAAAACGATATTGAAAATCAGCCGTTAATCCCCACATGGTTTCAAAAATAGTAGTTTCATCTTCTCCCGAAAGTTTTGCATATTCATTACTCATCACAGCAATCATATCTTTTTTATGTGTGATTTTCGATAAATTCTTCATTCGGGTTTGAAAATCGAGTATTTCATGGAATTTCATTCGGTTTAAATCAACTAGAAAAAAGGAATAACTTCCGTCGGTATTTTTACGAATTAAGGTATTTCCTGGTGAATGATCTAAGAATTCAATGCCTTTTTTGTGCATTTCGTAGGTAAATTGAGTGAATTTTCGAATGATGAAATCTCTGTTTTCAAAAGCTTCATTTTGAACAATTTCTCTGAATTCAAATACATTTTCAAGATGTTCACAAGCGTAATAGCTTTCTTTAAGCCCTATTAAATCATAATTTTCAAAGAAAGCTACAGGTTGTGGAGTTCCAATTTTCATTTCAATAAGCTTAGAAGCAAATTCAAAAGAACGTCTTGCTTTTGATTTTCGAAAATAGCGATATGCTATCTTATTGATAATATTAGGTTTTTTGAAAGATTTTATACTAATCAAATCATTACCCAATTCAAAAAGTTTGATAGCATTTCGTTTTCCAATAACAAAATCTTTTCCAGATATTGTAAAATTAGTAATGCAATTTTCTATTTGAGTTTTGTATTTTAAAAAGCTGGGATGATACTGCGATAGCATATTTTTTTTATTCAAAAGTAGCTATTGTTGATTATAATTCCAATTTATTGAATATTTTTACATGTTTTTTACACAGAAATATGAAACCATTACCAAAATGTTCTTTAGTTACTCCTACATATAATTGGCCAGAAGCGTTAGAGCTATTGCTATTAAGTATAACAAAACAACGTGTTCTACCTGATGAAGTAATTGTTGCAGACGACGGTTCTAAAGAAGAAACTCGTTTGCTAATTGAGCGTTTTCAAAAATCGTTTCCCATTCCATTAATTCATATTTGGCATGAAGACAATGGCAACCAAAAGCCCAAAATAATGAACAAGGCTATAGCAAAAGCTAAATACGACTACATTATTGAAATTGATGGCGACATCATCATGCATCCCAATTTTGTAGAAGATCATTTAAATTATGCTGAAAAAGGAGTTTACTTGTTTGGTTCAAGAGTAAATATTCAGAAAAATATATTAGAAACTATTTTCAAAGACAAAATCACTTATTTTCATTTCTTTTCCAAACGAATTAAAAAAAGAGGTCGAACGTTACGCATTCCGTTTTTTATGAATTTCGCAAAACTACACGAAAAACGCTCCTCAAAACTTAGAGGTTGTAACATGTCTTTTTGGAAAGAAGATTTCATAAAAGTAAATGGTTTTAACGAAGGTTTAGTGGGTTGGGGAATTGACGATTCTGAAATGATTCAACGACTTCACAATATTGGAATTCGAGGAAAAAGATTAAAGAATGTTGGGATTGCCTATCACATTTATCACAAAGAGCAAGATAAAAGTCATATTGAGGTGAACCAAATCATTGAAAGAGAAACAACCGAAAAGAAAATTACTTTTATCGAAAAAGGAATAAATCAATATTTATAATGAATACAATAGCCGTTATTTTAATCAATTACAATTCTGCAAAATATACTATAGATTGCATCAAAAGTATTTGGGATAAAACCGCAACAGAACTTGATTACGAAATTATTGTAGTTGATAATGATTCGGAGATTGATGACTTAAATTTAATTGAAACATTTGTAAACCAACAAAATAAAGATTCTTTAAAATTAGTAAAAAGTAAAATCAATACTGGTTTTGGTGGTGGAAATATGACTGGAGCTCAAGTAGCAAACTCAAAATATTTAGCGTTTGTTAATAATGACTCCATTTTCATGAATGATTGTTTATCACTTTTATTTAAAGCAATGGAGGCAAATGAAAATTATGGTATTTGCGGACCAAAAGCGTACAAAGAAGACGGTTCTGTTCTACCGACACTTGACCACTTTACATCGCTTTCGAAAGAATTTTTAGGCAGATCGATGTTAGAAAAAATAAAACCTAACACGTATCCAAATCGTAAAAAAAACTACACTTCACATCAAAAAGGACAATTTGTTTCGGGAAGTTTTATGATGGTTAGAGCTAAAGATTTTTGGAAAGTAGGTGGTTTTGATACCAACATCTTCCTCTATCATGAAGAAACCGATTTATGTAAAAGAATTAACAAATTAAATAAATACGCTTATTTAATCCCAGAAGCCGAATTCATTCATTATCATGGCGCTAGCACTCCAAAATCAATAGCTATAAAAACAGAACTTAAACTTTCTCAATTATATGTAATTAGAAAGCATGATGGCTTTATAAAATTCAAAATAATACTAACTTATTTTCAAATAAAATATTTCTTTTCCTCTTTAGTTAAACCTAAATATTGGAAATTATTTAATGTTTTACTGAAAGGGGCTCATTTATCAGATTCTTTAAAACAAAAGCAGTTTTCATAATTAAAATTAGATTATATTGGACATAAATACCGAAGTACACAACGCATACGAAGTTATTATAAATGGTGGCATTATCTTATATCCAACCGACACCGTTTGGGGAATTGGTTGTGATGCCACAAATGAAGAAGCTATAAAAAAAATCTACGCTTTAAAACAACGTGAAGAAACCAAAAGCATGATTGTTTTAATGAATGGCGAACGTATGATGTATAACGTTTTCAAAGAAATTCCTGAAGTGGCTTGGCAAATTTTAGATTTGTCGGAAAAACCAACTACCTTAATTTTAGATAATCCTCGAAATGTTGCCAAAAATATTGTAGCAGAAGACAACACATTAGGAGTTCGAATGGTAACGGAACCTTTTTGCTTTAAACTAATGGAACGCATGAAAAAACCATTGGTTTCTACGTCAGCAAATATTTCGGGCGAACCTACACCAAAAACTTTCAAAGAAATTAGTCCTGAAATTATAAAAGGTGTGGACTATGTAGTAAATTTGCACCACAATAAAGTTTGCAAAAATCCTTCTACGATAATTAAATTAGGTTTAGATAGCCAAGTAAAAGTGATTCGCAAATAAAAAAGCACCGCTGATTCGCAGATTAAAACAATATTATGGATGATTTTTTATATAAAGACAAAACTTACCAAATTATTGGAATTCTATTTGAAGTTCATAAAAATTTAGGAAAAGGATTTTCTGAAATTGTATATAAAGACGCCATTGAATTTGAGTTTCAACAAGCAAACATTCCATACGAAAGAGAAAAAGAATACGTAGTAAACTATAAAAATACTGTATTGAAACATAAATTTTATGCTGATTTTGTAGTTTTTAACGAAATAATATTAGAAATAAAAACAGTCGATTGTTTTAATAATGCTCATTACAATCAATGTTTAAATTATTTGAAAGTTTCAGGAAATGAATTAGCGCTTTTAGTTAATTTTAATTCTGTGTCACTTGAACACAAAAGAGTTTCACTTTCAAAAAAATAAAAATCTGCGAATCTGCGGTAACAACATGAATTACAAACAACATTTAGAACATAACATCTTCAAAATCATTTCACAAGCAGCACATGAACTTAACTTGGAATGCTATGTGATTGGTGGTTTTGTTCGCGATATATTACTTAATCGAGACCACAAAAAAGACATCGACATCGTTGCCGTTGGTAGCGGAATTGAATTGGCTTTAAAGGTTTCAGAGTTGATTCCCTTCCGTCCAAAAGTACAAGTTTTTAAAAATTATGGAACTGCGATGTTACGCTACGATGATATTGATGTAGAATTTGTTGGCGCTCGAAAAGAATCGTATACAAGAGACAGTCGAAATCCTATTGTTGAAAACGGAACTTTAAAAGACGATCAAGAACGTAGAGATTTCACTATAAACGCTTTAGCTTTTTCATTAAATACTGAAAATTTTGGCGATTTAGTTGACCCATTTAATGGTGTGGAAGATTTGAAAAACAAAATCATCAAAACACCATTAAACCCTGATATTACGTATTCCGATGATCCGTTGCGTATGATGCGTGCCATTCGTTTTGCTACGCAATTAAATTTTGAAATCGAATCGGAATCATTGGAAGCCATTTCTAAAAACAAAGATAGAATCAACATCATTTCAGGTGAACGAATCGTTGATGAATTGCATAAAATTTTAGCCTCAAATAAACCCTCCATCGGATTTTTACATTTGTACCAAACCGGCTTGTTAGATATTATTTTACCTGAATTAACCGCTTTAAATAACGTTGAAGAAGTAGAAGGTCATACGCACAAAAACAATTTTTATCACACGTTAGAAGTGGTAGATAATATCTGTCCAAATACGGATGACGTTTGGTTGCGTTGGTCAGCATTATTACACGATATTGGCAAAGCTCCAACCAAAAGATTCAACAAAAAACAAGGTTGGACGTTTCACGGACATGAATTTTTAGGCGGAAAAATGGTCAAAAAAATATTTGAACGTTTGCATATGCCTTTGAATCATAAAATGAAATTCGTTCAAAAAATGGTTACAATGAGTTCGCGTCCAATTGTAATTGCGGAGGATATTGTTACCGATAGTGCGGTTCGCCGTTTGGTTTTTGATGCAGGAGAAGATATTGACA
>JAHRWO010000275.1 GCA_019105125.1 Flavobacterium sp. | reverse complement strand
CTGACGCCGCTTCGGTACAGGAAACTTTGGAAAAGGCGCTTTCTACCCTTTTCAGAGAAGCTATCGCCATCGTAGGTGCCGGAAGAACCGATTCGGGCGTGCATGCCAAGCAAATGTATGCGCATTTTGATACCGAATTGGGATTGGATTCCGCCTATTGGACACACAAATTGAATTCGTTTTTACCGCCTTCGATTGTCGTGTATCGTATTTTTAAAGTAGCTGATGAGGCGCATGCGCGTTTTGATGCGACTTCGAGAACTTACGAATATTATATGCACACGTTTAAAGATGCGTTTATTACCGATGGAAGTTGGTATCATTCGCATCATTTGGATTTGGACAAAATGAATGATGCGTGTAAAATTTTATTCGAATACATTGATTTTGAGTGTTTTTCGAAAGTACATACCGATGTGAATACGTTTAATTGTAAAATTACAGAAGCGCATTGGAAACAATCGGGAAATCAGCTTATCTTTACCATCACAGCTGATCGATTTTTGCGCAATATGGTGAGAGCGATTGTCGGAACCATGGTAAACATTGGTTTAGGAAAAATTGAAGTCGCTGATTTACGTACCATTATCGAAAGCAAAAACAGAGGAAAAGCTGGATTTTCAGTTCCAGCACACGGATTGTATTTGGTGAATGTGACATATCCATACATAAAAGAAAGAGAAAAAAATTAATGAGTAAAAGAAAAAAATCGTCGTTTAATAAATTGCTAGTTTATGCGAAACCACACCAAGGAAAGTTATTCTTTGTGTGCTTTTGGGCTGTATTCTTAGCTATTATTAGTGCTTTCAGACCATTTTTATTGAATTTTACGATTGATAATTATCTGATTGAAGTTAAAAAGGAAACAAATGTTATTCAACATTATTTCGAAGGTTTGATGCTTTCCATTTTCCCTGGAAATGATAATTTCTCTAACCTTAAAATATTAGTAGTTGTAATGTTTGTGGCGCTTTTACTTGAAGCAGTCTCACAATTTTACTTCAGTTACATAGCGAACTGGTTAGGACAAGACATTATTAAAGATTTACGAAATAAACTATACGATCATATTACTTCGTTTAAAATGAAGTATTTTGATAATGAACCTGTTGGAAAATTAGTAACACGCTCCGTTTCGGATATCGAGTCGATTGCAAGTATTTTTAGTCAGGGATTATTTATGATTATCAGTGATGTATTAAAAATGATAATTGTAATTATTTTCATGCTTGTTGTGAATTGGAAAATTACAGGGATTGTTTTGGTTATCATGCCGATAATTTTATTAGCTACAAACATTTTTAACCGAAAAATGAAAGTCGCTTTTAATGAAGTTAGAAACGAAGTAGCTAACTTAAATACTTTTGTTCAAGAGCGATTAACAGGAATGAAAATCGTGCAATTGTTCAACCGAGAAGCGATTGAATTAGAAAAGTTTAAAGAAATCAACCAAAAACACAACGTAGCATGGTTGAAAAACATTTTATATAACTCCATCTTCTTCCCTATTGCCGATATTATTTCAAACATTAGTATTGGATTGGTTGTGTATTTTGGTGCTTTGTGGATTATTAATGGAGATGCTGACACTTCCATTGGACAGTTAGTCGCGTTCAACATGTATATTTCAATGCTTTATAACCCTTTACGTCAAATTGCAGATAAGTTCAATGTGATGCAAATGGGAATCGTTGCTGCAGATCGAGTTTTTGAAATTCTAGAAAAAGAAGAAAACGTTCAGGACAATGGAACTGTTGAAGCAACGCACTTTAAAGGTTTAATTAAGTTAAAAGACGTTCGTTTTAGTTACATTAAAAATGAGGAAGTTTTAAAAGGCATCAATTTAGAAGTCCAACCTGGCGAAACTATTGCTATTGTGGGAAGTACGGGTGCTGGAAAATCGACTATTATCAATTTATTGAATCGTTTTTACGAAATTGATTCGGGCGAAATTACTATTGATAATCAAAATATTAAAAACTATAAATTAGAAAGTCTTCGCAAGCAAATTGCTATTGTGTTGCAAGATGTTTTCTTGTTTGCTGATACCATTTACAACAACATTACACTTCACAACGAAGCGATTACTCGAGAAGATGTTATCTCAGCCGCTAAGAAAATTGGTGTGCACGATTTCATCATGTCTTTACCAGAAGGCTACGATTATAACGTAAAAGAACGTGGTGTGATGCTTTCTTCAGGCCAACGTCAATTAATAGCCTTTTTAAGAGCGTATGTAAGCAATCCAAGTATTTTAATTTTGGATGAAGCGACTTCTTCAATCGACACACATTCGGAAGAATTGATTCAAAAAGCTACTGAAACCATTACAAAAGATAGAACTTCTATAGTAATCGCCCACCGATTAGCAACTGTTATCAACGCGAGTAAAATCATCGTAATGGATAAGGGTCAAATCGTAGAATTCGGAAAACATAGCGAATTGGTGAATAAGCCAAATGGTTATTATAAGAAATTGTACGATTCGCAGTTTGCAGTAGAGGTTGAGTAGTGTAGTGTTCAGTATTCAGTGGTAAGTGTTCAGTTTTAGAACGCAGATTGAACGGATTATCACAGATTTCTTTGTTTTTCTTTACGTAAAACTCTTGTTCTTGCACTTGCACTTGAAATTGTTCTTGACCTTGCACTTGTTTTAAATTATTTCCTTAAATTCGCAACTTATAAATAAAACTGAAATACTTTATAAAAATGAAATACGATATCATTGTTTTAGGAAGTGGTCCTGGTGGTTATGTAACTGCTATTAGAGCATCACAATTAGGCTTCAAAGTAGCCGTTATCGAAAAAGAAAATTTGGGTGGAATTTGTTTGAATTGGGGTTGTATTCCAACGAAAGCATTATTAAAATCGGCTCAAGTTTTTGATTACCTAAAACATGCTTCAGATTACGGATTAACCGTTAAAGAATTTGATAAAGACTTCAATGCTGTAATTGCACGTTCCCGTTCGGTTGCAGAAGGAATGAGCAAAGGAGTTCAATTCTTGATGAAGAAAAATAAAATCGACGTTATTGATGGTTTTGGAAAAGTAAAACCAGGTAAAAAAGTTGACGTTACTGCTGCTGACGGAAAAGTAACTGAATATTCAGCTGATAATATCATCATTGCAACAGGAGCGCGTTCTCGCGAATTACCAAACTTACCTCAAGATGGTAAAAAAGTAATCGGATACCGTCAAGCGATGACATTACCTGAGCAACCAAAGAAAATGATTGTTGTTGGTTCTGGTGCGATTGGAGTTGAGTTTGCTCATTTCTACAATGCTATGGGAACTGAAGTTACAATTGTTGAATTCATGCCAAACGTAGTTCCAGTGGAAGACGAAGACATCTCAAAACAATTTGAGCGTTCGTTGAAAAAAGCTGGAATTAATGTAATGACCAATTCTTCTGTGGAAAGAATTGATACTTCTGGAAACGGAGTGAAGGCATTCGTTAAAACAGCAAAAGGAGAAGAAGTTTTAGAAGCAGATATCTTATTATCAGCGGTTGGAATTAAAACCAACATCGAAAACATCGGATTAGAAGAAACAGGTATTGCTACCGATAGAGATAAAATCTTAGTTAACGCTTATTACCAAACTAACGTTCCAGGTTACTACGCAATTGGTGATGTAACGCCAGGACAAGCTTTAGCGCACGTGGCTTCGGCTGAAGGTATTTTGTGTGTGGAGAAAATAG
>JAHRWO010000257.1 GCA_019105125.1 Flavobacterium sp. | reverse complement strand
GTTTAGAAAATGTAAGTGTATTAGCTGGTGCGGGTACGAGTTGGCATCTTGGAGCACCTGTTATTAGGAATATTCCAGAGGATTTAAAACCTATTTGTGAAAAAGATATTGAAACGTATTTTGGAAAAGGACAGAATCCGTCTTTTGAGGATTTATTTAATTGCTTGCAAGCAGATAGATATATAAAAACTAAAAGAAAAGAGTCAACAACTGAAATTGACAATTCAATTACAGAAATGCAAAAATGGTTGTTTGATAATTGCAACACTCAAAAAACAGTGTTGAATGTAAAAGACGATAAAAGACTAAATAAAAACAGATATCATTATCATGAAGCATTCGTAAAAAAACTGCTCCAGAGACCAAACAATCTTAAAAGGGTAAATTTGTTTACTACAAATTATGATATGGCATTTGATTATGCTCTCGATAATTTAGGTGTTCACTATATTAATGGTTTTATGGGAGTGCATAATCGTTGCTTTAGACCAGAAGTATATGATTATGACTTATATTATCCAGGGCAAAGTGTAACAGGAAAAGTACATCGTGCAGAAAAAGTTCTTAAATACTATAAAATTCACGGTTCATTGTCTTGGTTAGCAACCAAACCAACAGTTAGCAATACTTACGGTATAAAGGAAATTCCTTTAAATAATGATTTTAAAGCAGATGAAGATAAGGAGTTGATGATTTATCCTTGTGTTAGCAAAAAGTCATTTACTTTAGATTTACCATATTCAGAGTTGTTTAGACAATTCTCTCAGGCGATAAATCAACCACAATCTGTATTATTCTGTGTAGGATATTCATTTTACGATGAACATATTAATGACATTATAAAACAAGCACTCACAATTCCTTCGTTTACTTTGATTATAGCAAATTACTCGCAAAAAATAGATGTTAATTCTCCTATTGAAGAACTAAAGGCATTAAAAGATAAAAGAATAATAATCCTTGATGAAACAGATGCCAAACAATCAACATTTATTGGTTTTGTTGATAGCATAATGCCCGATTTGTATGAAGAAGAAGAAAATGAGTTGATAGCAAACACAATGCAAAAAATTTACGAAAAGGAAATTGATAAACCTGTTGAAATTGCGACACCCGTTGAATCAACCAAAGTTCAGGAAGAATCAAAAAAAACAGAAGATGATGACTTGCCTTTTTAAAAGAAAATTTGCGAGATATGACAACAACAAATAAAGTAATTGGTAGAGTTCTTTCTGTTGACAATTTTAGGGTTTTCATTAAAATTGATGAAGATTTGCATGGGGCATATAAAAGCGGTGTTCATGACATTTATGAGATTGCAAGGATTAATTCATATCTCATTATTCCTGTAGGTTCTGATAGGGTTGTTGCATTGATTACCCGTGTAACAATGAAAGAGGAAATTGAGTTTGATAAAAATACCACAAATATTACACTGCCGACCTCTGCCCGCTATATTTCGGCAACAATGTTGGGCACTATTGCAAAACAAAGAGATAATGAGAAATTCATACAAGGTGTTTACAATTTCCCAACTTTAGATAATCCTGTTTGGTATGTGACTGAAAAGGACTTAATACACATATTTGATGACAAGCAAGATTTAGAAAAAATAAAATATGAAACAGACTTTTATCTTCCAGTCGGTATCTCTCCAGCATTTTCAAACTATAAAGTAAAAATTTGTCCAGACCAATTCTTTGTAAAACATTCAGCAATACTAGGGAATACAGGCTCTGGCAAGTCTTGTACATTTACTTCAATCATTCGCAATCTTTTTAAATATGACTATAATGGATTGAAATTGCAAAATGCTCATTTTGTAATTTTTGACACTAATGGAGAATATAAAGATGCCTTTTTGCCTGAAAAAACAGATGGGTTTGATGAAAAAACAACTCAGGATTTGCAACAAATAAACGCTTATTATTATGGCGGTGATGAAGCAGTAAAAGTTCCTTACTGGTTTATGAATTGGGAGGATTTTAAATCATTACTTAACCCTAGTGAAGGTACTCAAGCACCGATATTAAATAGAGCGATTGGTTTAGCCAAAAATAACAGTAATAGTTCAATTAATATTGAAAATAATGAGCTAGATATTCTTGAAATAGAACATTTAAACTCCATTGTTGAGTATGCTAAATCAGGCTCAGATTGGTGGAAGGCAACAAATTTGAAAGATTCATTTAATTCAATTAAAGTCAAATTACCTGCAAGTTTAAAAAGTATCAGTTTGGAAAAAAATTCTCAAGTTCCGACTGTGAATCAAATAAATGAAATTGATAATTTGATAAATAAAAATAGAAAACTGATTGAAGTCAAGCAGATTATTAGCGAAAAAAATATTGATAGTCCAATTTGGTTTAAATATCAGGAATTGTGCACTAAATTTATTGATACTGCAATAGAACAAGAGAATACTACTAATAACAAATTGAATGAATATATTTCTACTTTAAGACTTCGGATGAGAAGTTTTTTTAATGATAAAAGAATTTCTGTTCCCTTAATGCTTAACGACAATAATGATGATAATAAAGAAATTCTTTCACAATTTATATCTTTCATTCTTGGCGATTTTAATAGGTTAATCAAAAATTCATCAAATAATTTTATTCAAGAATATAACAAATTAAATCCTTCAAATACTCATGAGAAATCCAATCAAATAACGATAATTGATGTTTCTCAATTACCTTTTGAAGTTCTTGAAACAGTTACAGCTTTATTGGGGCGTCTTATTATAGAGTTTGTCTCTCATTTTATACCTGAAAATAGAGGTAAGTTCCCTATTGTAATAGTATTAGAAGAAGCTCAAAATTACATTGCCGAGAAAAAAGAATCCGTTGCAAAAACAGTTTTTGAACGCATTGCAAGAGAAGGAAGAAAATATGGTATTTCCTTAATTGTTTGTAGCCAAAGACCTTCAGAATTATCAAAAACAGTACTTTCACAATGCAATTCTTTTGTTATTCATAGATTACAAAATCCAGATGACCAAAAATATATTAGAGGACTAATTTCAAGTGCAAATGCTGACATTTTAGACCAACTTCCGATTATTCCACAGCAACATGCAATTATAACAGGCGATTGTGTAAGGACTCCTATTCAAGTAAGAATTGATGATGTTTTCCCAACTCCAAATAGCCATAATCCAAAGTTTATTGAACGTTGGTTAACAGATTTAGAAATACCATATGAGGACACTTGTAATCGTTGGTTAGGGAATTCAAAAACAGAAATTAAAAATGACGATGAAAAATAGCCAGCCCACAGTCGTAAGCACATTTGCAAGCCCTCACGAGCCAACGCTCAAACCAAAGGCTTGCAAAAGAGCTTCCGCCTCTCCAGCCCAAGTAACCGCCTTTCAGGACGGTTTTAGGATTGCCCACGCTCAAAAAAACAAAATAAATTTGTGCTTCGTGGATAGGTTGGTGCATATTGACAATGATA
>JAHRWO010000253.1 GCA_019105125.1 Flavobacterium sp. | reverse complement strand
TAAACACCATGCGGGATTAGCTGCGGAAGATTTTAAAACTGAAAATGTAGCTGCTATTGAAAAAGGCTTCTGTAATTTGGAAAAACACATTGAAAACATGCAACAATTTGGATTAAATCCTGTGGTTTGTATCAATGCTTTCCCAGATGATACGGAAGCGGAATATGATAAATTGAAAGCATTGTGTGCAACAAAAGGAGTAATAGCTATAGTGAGTACAGCTTTTGCTAATGGTGGAAAAGGTTCTGCTGAAGTGGCCCAAAAAGTAGTTGAAGAAATTGAAAAAGGAACAGCAAATTATAAACCTTTGTACCAACCTTCCGATTCTATTGAACATAAAATCAACGTAGTTGCTAAAAATATTTATGGTGCGAATTCGGTAGAGTTTTCTCCAAAATCGAAATCACAATTGAAAATGATTAATGATTTAGGATTTGGTCATTTTTCTATTTGTATGGCGAAAACACCAGCAAGTTTTTCAGATAATGAAAAGTTAATCGGTCGCCCTTCTAATTTTGATATTACGGTTCGTGAGTTTGAAATTTCTTCAGGCGCTGGATTTGTGGTACCGCTTTTAGGTGATGTGATGAGAATGCCTGGTTTACCAGCAGTTCCAAATGCAGAACGAATTGATATTGATAACGAAGGTAGAATTACAGGATTGTCTTAGTATTTTGATACAAGTAAACATTACAATTCCTATCTAACCCTGATAGGAATGAAAATATAAAATGGTCACTGAGGTTCTCGAAGTGACCATTTTTTATTGTAATGTATAGCAAGAATAAGGTTTCTAGGTAAATCCCGAACCATTCGTTCCTAATTTTAATTCGCTTTTTTGCGCATTTTCATGTTTAAAAATTCCACTCCTAATGAGAATGCGATAGCAAAGTATAAATATCCTTTTGGAACAGCGCCCACGTGTTGTCCTATCAATTCGGCATGCGATAAGTGCATACTTTCGGTGATTAACATGAATCCGATAAGGATTAAGAAGGCTAAACCTAAAATTTGAATCGATGGATTGGCATTTACAAAATTTCCAACTGGAACGGCAAATAACATCATAACTCCAACTGAAATTACTACTGCGGTGATCATAATCGTTAAAGCGCCTTCGACACCGTTAGTCATTCCCACAGCGGTTAAGATACTGTCTACAGAGAAAATTAAATCGATAAGTAGAATTTGACCAATTACGCTTCCGAATGATTTTGCGGCAGAGGTTTTTAATTCTTTTTCTTCTTCACCTTTGTGGTCTACTTTTTCGTGGATTTCTTTGGTACTTTTATAAATTAAGAACAATCCTCCAAGCAATAAAATTAAGGCTTGACCTGTAATTTCAGCTTTGAACCAACCAAAATCGAAACCAAACCAAGGTTCTTTCATGGCAATTAATAAGGTAATTCCGAAAAGTAAAGCGATACGCATGAACATGGCTAATCCTAAACCAATTCTTGTGGCTCTTTTTCGGTCTTCTTCAGGTAATTTTCCTGTTACGATTGAGATAAAGATAATGTTGTCAATACCTAAAATAATTTCTAAAAAGGTTAGGGTTAAAAGTGCTATCCAAGCATCTGGATTTAAAAATACTTCCATTTTATTTTATGTTTTTAAAGCTTGTTATACGTGACTAGTTTGTTTTTGTTACAGTACCGCGTTGTTTTTTTGAATCGCCCACAAAGGAATATTCAAAAGTATAGGTATTGTCTTTGGTAGTCAAGATTTTCATTTGAACTGCTTTTTTCTCTTCGCGGTTTTTGGGATTGATATTTTGAATTACATATTCGCAATCGTTTGTCCATCGTACCTTGAAAGTATCAATTTTTCCTTCGTAGGTTTCAACTTGAATAGAATCGTTGCGTTCAAAAGTACTTGTATATTTTTTACCTTCGATTTCGGTTTCTGAAATGAATTTACCCGTTTTAAAATCAGTACAATTACGCTCTTGATTGTAACAAGAAGTTAGCAAAGTAAGTAATAATAAACTGCAAATAGAATATTGTATTTTGAATTTCATAATTAATTTTTGAAATTGATATTGAACTTGTTATTGATTGTTTTTATCACCATCGAACATGCTTTTGACCATGGTATTAATGCCTTTATAAATTAAGTACATAGCGGCAATCGCTACAATAATGCCTAATGCTAAAACGTAAGGATAGAGTGGATGTTTTTCGTTTTTGAAAGCGCTATTAATGATTATGGGACCCAAAAACAATAGAGGTAAAGCTCCAGCCAGAAGTTTGATTCCTTTAACTAATACATTTTTATCGGTTGCCATTTATTTTGAGTTTAGGTAAAATTGGATTGCACTTCTCACGCTACCATGCGTTTTTAAGAGTTCGTTGGCTTCTTCATAATTAACTGCAATTTCTTCCATAATCATTCGAGTTCCTCTATCGATTAATTTGGTGTTGCTCAATTGCATATCTACCATTTTGTTCCCCTTAACACGCCCCAGTTGAATCATAGTTGCAGTAGAAATCATGTTTAGAACTAACTTCTGAGCTGTTCCTGCTTTCATTCTTGAACTTCCCGTTACGAATTCTGGTCCTACGACAACATCAATTGGAAATTTAGCGGTTTTCGATAACGGACTTTCCGCATTACAACTTATACTTCCTGTACTGATGTTGTTTTTATTACACATTTCTAATCCACCAATCACATAAGGCGTAGTTCCCGAAGCGGCAATTCCAACCACAACATCGTTTTCATTGATGTTCCATTGTTGTAAGTCTTTCCAAGCTTGTTCTCGGTCGTCTTCAGCAAATTCTACCGCTTTTCTTATGGCTGTATCGCCACCTGCAATAATTCCGATTACCAAATCAAATGGAACACCAAAAGTTGGCGGACATTCCGATGCATCTACAATTCCTAAACGTCCCGAAGTTCCTGCTCCAATATAAAACAAGCGACCACCTTGTTTCATTTTCGAAACGATTTCAGTCACTAATTTTTCAATTTGAGGCAATGCTTTTTCCACCGCTAACGGTACGGTTTTGTCTTCATTGTTGATATTCGCCAACAAATCGGTCACCGACATTTTTTCTAAATGTTCGTATTTGGATGCTTGTTCGGTGGTTTTGGTAAAGTTCATGCGATTATTTTAAAACGTGATGCGCCAATACATTCTGCACATCATACACATTGACTGATTTATTAAATTGTTTCACCACACTTGGATGCGCTTCACTAGAAACCCAGATTTTCAATTCGGCTTCTAAGTCGAAAGTTCCTGCAGTTTCTATACTAAAACGTGATATACTTTTATAGGTGATGGATTTGTACTCGATTTTACTACCTGTAATTCCTTGTTTTTCAACTAAAATTAATCGCTTGTTGGTAAAAATAAAAGTATCGCGAATCAGTTTGAAACCCAATTCGATTTCTTCACCTGTGATTAATAATTTGCCGTAATCTTTAACTAAAGTTTCTTGATTCACAGCGCCTGCATTTCCAAGTAAGGCAGAAAAAATTCCCATATTGATTGTTTTAAATGTTCTTCAAATTTAATTAAAAACTACTAATGTTATTATGATTAAGTAAGATTAATGCGAATGTCCCATTTCAATTACAAATGCCAATAAAAATCCGATAACAATCATGGTGATTTTGGCCAAATTGAATTTGTGTCCTTCGTTACTTTCAAAAATAATAGTTGAAGAAATATGGAATAAAATACCAACTACAATCGCAGAAATTTCCTTTGAATAATGTTGAGCAAAATGCATTTGCTCCGCTAAAAATGTTCCCATTGGAGTCATTAATGCAAACGTGAACATAAAAGCAAAAATCATCATTTTGTTCATTTTGGCATTTACGAAAAACAAAGTCAGAATAATAGCGATAGGCAAGTGGTGAACCGCAATTCCGTAGGCTAAATTGTGATTGTTGTGAATAGGAAAACCTTCTAACAAGGCATGAAGACACAAACTGATAAACAACAACCAAGGAATGTGATGCAATTCATTATGGTCATCCGTATGCACATGAACGTGACCGTGTTCGGCACCTTTTGAACAAAATTCTAAGAAGATTTGAAACAGAATTCCAATCATAATGAAAACACCTACTGGTAATGTTTCGTGATGGGCTTCGCCTTCATGAACGTGATGATGTCCTTCGCTGAATAATTCAGGAAGTAAATGCAATACGGTTAAGGATAGTAAGAACGCACCACTAAAAGCCAACAACAATTTGATGTTTTTCTTTTTTTGTGGTTTTAGAAGTAATGCGAACAAAAAGCCAATAATTACGGCTGAAAAGGTGATAATATATTGCATTATTTGAAAATCATGATTAAACGTTCTGATTGGTTTTTATAGAATTTTCGCAATTTATAATCGCCAAAAATGTCTAAAAGATAAATACCTGCTTCTTCCATCATTTTTTCAAAATCTTCTAAACGAAGGGCTTGTACTCTTTCTGTGAAATGATATTGCTGATCTTGGTCTTCAAATGAAATTTCTTTGAAAATATGACCGTCTTTGTAATAGCGTTTGATGTGGAAATCAATTCCGTCTACCGATTTTACTTCATCAGCAACTAAGTTTTCAATTACATAGTCCACATTCATAAAATCAATTACTGCAAAACCGGTTTCCGTTAAACTGTTGTGGATGGCTTTGATGGTTTTGTAATTGTCAGCATCGTTTTCAAAATAGCCAAAACTGGTGAATAAATTAAAAATTGCATCGTATTTTTCATTACACATTTCGCGCATGTCGTGCACCTTGAAATGTAGTTTTTCATTGGTAAATTGTGACGCTTCTTTGATGCTGTTTTCCGATAAATCTATTCCGGTTACATCGAATCCTAACGAATTTAAATATATGGCATGACGTCCTTTTCCACAAGCTAAGTCTAAAATTCTAGCATCTTCAGGAAGGTTTAAATAATGCGTTAGATTGTCCATTAGTAACTGAGCTTCTTCGTCGTTACGTTCCTTATATAAAATGTGGTAGTACTTGGTATCAAACCAAGATTCGAACCAGTTAGAAGTATTTTGGTTCTCTGATGAATGAGTTGTATTATTCTTTTCTGACATTTTAAACGATATTGATATCTTTGAACTTGCAAATTTAATGTATTTTTGTACGATAATTCAATTAATAGGAATATTGATTTCTAATTTGGGAATCAATGATTAACAATAGTAAGGAAAAGGAAATTACTATTTTAAAGAAAAGGAAATGGAAAATTTTAAAATGACGGCTAAAACGTTCTTTGGTTTTGAAGAAATATTAGCTAAAGAATTACAGGTTTTAGGCGCTCAAAAAGTAGAAGTTGGTACGCGAGTAGTCAGTTTTATGGGCGATAAAGGTTTCATGTATAAAGCCAATTTAGCTTTAAGAACAGCATTAAAAATCTTGAAAC
>JAHRWO010000168.1 GCA_019105125.1 Flavobacterium sp. | reverse complement strand
TTCAAAAAATGATGATGAATTGATTGGGTTGAACACGAATTTTAGAAATAGTTTGTTTTTTAATCGCGGTAAACAACATCATTCCACTACCTATTCCTTTTTAATTAATGAAAGTCAAAATTTACTTTCGGCAGGAAGCGTTGCAGCTAAAAATCAATCGCATCAGTTGCAATATCAGCATTTGGTTAAGAAAAGTTGGTTGTTTAATTTTTCAACTAGTACAACGAAAACGGCTTCTAACTCCGAAAATTTTCAAAATAGAAATTTTGAAATTGAAAGTTATCAAGTAGAACCGAAAATTGGATACTTATTTTCTAAAAATGTGAGTTGGGATATTTTTTATGAATACCAACAAAAAGAAAATCAAATTGGAGCTTTAGAAACCTTAACACAAACCAGTTTAGGAACCTCATTTACTTTTAATAGTGAAAAAGGATTTAGTTTAAATGGTGAGTTTTCTATTTACAATAATTCGTTTAAAGGAAATGTTTTGTCCGCTGTAGGTTTTCAAATGTTAGAAGGTTTACAACCCGGTAAAAATCAAACTTGGCGCTTTTTACTTCAGAAAAATTTAACGCAATATTTAGACCTGAATATAAATTATCAGGGAAGGAATAGTGAAACAAGTAAAACCATACACACGGGAAGTGTTCAATTGCGAGCGTTTTTTTAGTTAATATTTAGATTAATTCTACATTTCTGCTTAATTTTACGAACTATCATTAAATATAAGTATGTTCAAGAAAATATTTTTTTCGCTCCTATTCATTACTAATGCGTGTTTTTCACAATTAAGCAATAAACATTGGATTCCGCCATTGCATGCAAATGAAAGTCAAAGCTCTTATGTAGCGGATCACTATATATACATATCAACTCCAGAAACTACACCCTTTCAAGTATCAATAACTAATGGTGATGGCGTTCCAATTCCTGGCTCTCCTTTTACTATTTCACAAGGTAATCCACAATCGGTATTAATTGGTTCTGGACAACCTTCGGTTATGATGTTGAGCCAATCTGAAGTAGGAATCGTAAATACTAACAAAGGTTTAATTTTAGAAGGTACGGGTAAATTTTATGCAAGTTTTAGATTGCGTGCGCAAAATCATGCCGAGATATTAGTTTCAAAAGGTAGAACTGGAGCGGGAACTAGCTTTCGATTAGGTAGTTTACCCATGGTATCAGACGGCTCAATTCGTAATTTTGTTTCGAGTTTCATGGCAACAGAAGATAATACAATTGTAACCGTTTCTGATTATGACTCCCAAGTAGTTTTTATTTCTCCTTTTGGAAATGTAACAGATGACTCTCAGACTTTTGCTTTGAACGCAGGTGAATCAGTAGTGGTTTCAGGGTATGCAAACGTTCAGGCAAACTTATCAGGCTTTGTTGGCGCTTTAGTGACTTCCACCAAACCGATAGTTGTAAATACAGGAAACGCTACAGGTGGAATGTCAGATTCAGGTGGTGGACAAGATTTTAATTTAGATCAAATTGTGCCCGCTGATATTGTTGGGGATGAATACATCATTGTAAAAGGCAATGGAAGTAATAATACCGAGCTGCCTTTGGTTATTGCAACAGAAAACGACACGGATGTATTTGTAAATGGCAGTGTAACTCCAATTGCTACTTTGAACGCTGGAGATTACTTTTTAATTCCATCATCCAATTATTTAGGAACTACTCATAAGAATATGTTTATAAGTAGTAGCAAAAATGTTTACCTCTATCAAATTATAGCAGGTGCATCTTCTGATGCAACTTCGGGATTGAATTTTATTCCTCCACTGAGTTGTTTTTGGCAAAAAAATGTTGATCTAATTCCTAATTTTGATTTCATTGGATCTACCCGATATACTGGAAGCGAAATCATTGTGGTTACCGAAATTAACTCGCTAGTTAGAATCAATAACACACCAACAACTGCTCTTCCTCAAGTTGTTGCAGGAAACCCAAATTGGGTTACTTATAGAATTGGAGGATTAACTGGGAATGTAAAAATTGAATCTACAGGAGCTTTAGCGGCTGGAGTTTTTGGATCTATTGGGGTAGCTGGATTTGGTGGATATTACTCAGGATTTGGTAGTTTCCCAGAAGATACAAATATCACCTTATGCTCTAACGAAACCACTAATTTATTTAATGAAATAACTGGTAATCCAGAACCAAATGGTAGTTGGACAGTTCCTGCAGGAGCTCCTGCTTTAAACGGTAACACCTTTGATGCTTCAATTAATACAGCAGGTGATTACTTTTATAGTTTCACTAAAATTTGTGATAATGCAAATTTACCTATAACGGTAAAGGTTAATGTTACTATTCAACAAGCTCCAAATGTTGGAACCAGTACTACATATTCTACATGTGTTAATGCATCAAGTGTTGATTTATTTGACTTACTAGGGAACAACATTACTTTAGGAGGTACATGGACACCAGCGCTTGCCTCTGGCTCTAGTATTTTTAACCCCGCTGTTGATGCTTCAGGTATTTATACCTATAGGATTCCAGCTTCTGGGTCTTGTGAAGAATTTTCATCAAGTATCACGATTACCAATAATCCTATCCCAACACCTCCTACCATTACCCCATTGGAAATATGTGACGACGATACTGATGGAAGTGACACTAACGGATTTATTACATTTGATTTAACTGAAAAAATAAATGCCGTTTCCACTTTAGTGGCTGGCTATACGGCAACTTTCCATGAATATGAAAACGAAGCTGTTGCAGGGAATAACAGTATAAATTCTATTTATGCAACGAACAGTTTAATTTATGTTAGATTTACCAATAACACTACTGGATGCTATTTTACCTCTTCATTTAATTTAATTGTTTTAGCTAAACCTTCAGCTGTTACTTTCATTACATTAAAGCAATGTGATACAGATGGTGATGCAAATACAGTGTTTAATTTAACCCAAGCAAACAATCAAATTGCAACAGATTCAAATGTTAGCATTTCTTACCACAATAATCTTATTGGGGCTCAGAATAACAGTGATTTTGTTTCAAGTGAAACATCATATTTTGCAGCTAATGGAAGTGTGGTTTGGGCAAGAATAGCAAATACTAATGGTTGTTTTAGAACTACTAGGGTTGAATTAGTAGTATCGACTGCTTATGTGCCTCAAACTTTTCAATTTACCATAAACGATGTATGCGACATTTACATTGATGAAAATGATCCTGCAGGAGATGGCTTTGGTTACTTCGATTTAACTAGGGTTGAACCAGCATTATTAAATCAATTCCCTTCGGGTCAGTCTTACACTTTTAGCTACTATTTAAATCAAAACGATGCGGAAATTGAACAAAACGCTATTACTTCAATTTCAAATTTTAGAAATACAATTGCATTCGAACAAAATATCTGGGTTAGAATAGAAAGTAATTTATTTGAATGCGCAGGATTAGGTCCATTCTTAAAACTTAAAATAAACCCATTACCTGATACTGACTTAGGAGGTGATTTTATCCTTTGTGTTAATCCTACAACAGGTAATGGTTCGTATACTATAAATGCCACACCTTCTACTCCTGGCAATTACTCTTACGAATGGACACCTGCTAATCCAAACGGGAATATCGCTACTTATACCGTTACGGAACCTGGATTATATAGTGTTGTAGTAACTAATATAGATTCATCTTGTAGTGTAACAGATACTGTGAATGCCACAATTTCATCGGAACCGATAAGCGTTACATCTGAATTAGTTACCCCTGCTTTTTCTAGTGGATTGGCTTCAATTCAAGCTGTAGCCACGGGAGGTTATGGTGTTTATGAATATAGTTTAAACGCAATTGATTGGCAAACAAGTCCTATTTTCAATAACCTATCGAATGGCAGTTACACTATATATGTAAGAGACATTCAGGGTTGTGGAATATTAATTGCTAATGTTGTCCAAACGATAACCTATCCAAACTATTTCACTCCTAATGGAGATGGTTTTAATGATACATGGAACATTGACCTACCAAGTGAATACAACGGAGTAATATTTATTTTTGATCGATATGGTAAATTTATTCAACAAATTATACCTAACGATATAGGTTGGAATGGGACATTAAATGGTGAACCCTTACCTTCTACCGATTATTGGTTTAAAGTAGAGTACACCGAAGATAATGTTAGAAAAGAATTCAAATCAAACTTTACATTAAAAAGATAATCAATGGGATCAATTGAAACTGAAATTCAAGATAAGATTGCAACGATAACATTTTATCATCCATCGAGTAATTCATTTCCAGGCCATCTGCTGCAACAATTAACCGATGAGTTAGCAACATTAAGCAAAAACAATTCAGTTAATATAATCGTCTTAAAAAGCTCTGGGAATGGTGCTTTTTGTGCTGGAGCTTCATTTGATGAATTGTTATCTATTACAAATTTAGAAGAAGGAAGTACGTTTTTTTCGGGTTTTGCTAATGTTATCAATGCGATGAGAAAGTGTCCAAAACTGATTATTGGTCGAATACACGGAAAAGCCGTTGGTGGCGGTGTAGGTTTAGCTGCTGCATGTGATTATACTTTTGCAACTCAAAAAAGTGAAATCAAACTATCCGAAATAGCTATAGGTATTGGTCCGTTTGTTATAGAACCTGCTGTTAGTAGAAAAATAGGAAATATTGCTATGTCAGAAATGGCATTAAACCCAACAGCATGGAAATCGGCCAATTGGGCATTTGAAAAAGGATTATTTACAGAATTATTTGACTCAACAGAGGAATTAGATTTAAGATTAGAAAGCTACATAAACGAAATTTCGAATTACAATATTGAGGCCTTATTTGAAATGAAAAAAGTTTTGTGGGAAGGCACACAACATTGGGATACATTGTTATATGAAAGAGCAGCTATTTCAGGCCGATTGGTATTATCAAGCTTCACAAAAAAAGCACTAGAAAAATTTAAAAAATGAGAAGTTTAATCCTTTTTTTACAACAAGTCAATGTAGAGCAAAAACTTAAAGAAGCACCCGATAGTCAATATCAAATTGGGGTATTAATAGGCTCTTTTATTCCTTTCATTGTGTTAGCAGGGATTGCATACACGCTTTACTATAGAGCAAAGAAAAAAGAACAAAATTCAAAATAATTATGTCAAACATAAGAATAACAAAACAATTTAGCTTTGAAACCGGTCATGCGCTATATGGTTATGACGGAAAATGTAAAAACGTTCATGGCCACAGCTATAAATTATCAGTAACAGTAATTGGAAAGCCAATCACCGACACGTCGAATGTAAAATACGGAATGGTAATTGATTTTGGTGATTTAAAAAAGATTGTAAAAGAACAAATCGTAGATGTTTTTGATCATGCTACAGTGTTTAATAAAAATACACCTCATATTGAATTAGCTAAAGAACTCGAGCAACGAGGACATGAAGTGATTCTGGTAGATTATCAACCAACTAGTGAAAATATGGTTGTTGATTTTTCAAATAAAATAAAAAGTCTGCTCCCTGAAAATATAAAACTGCATTCACTACGTTTACAAGAAACAGAAACTTCTTTTGCTGAATGGTTTGCTTCAGATAACGAATAAAAAAAGTCCTCAAATATTGAGGACTTTTTTTATTTGTAAGTATACTTATTTTTTCACAATTAGGAACTCACTTCTTCTATTTTGAGCGTGCTCTTCTTCAGTACAATTTTCGCATTTAACTTTTGGCTCTGTTTCACCAAAACCTTTACCAGAAATTCTGTTTTTAGCAATTCCTTTACTAATTAAGTATTGAACAGTTGCTTTAGCTCTTCTATCAGATAAATTTAAATTATATCTATCACTACCTCTACTATCGGTGTGTGATTTAGCAAAAATTACCATATTAGGATATTCGTTCATAACCATAACTAATTTATCTAGTTCTGAAGCACCTTCAGCCGTTATATTACTCTTATTGTATTCAAAGAAAATAGGCTGTAAAATTACTTCTTTCTCTGTAATAATTGGCATTATTGGATTAAGTAAGGCATCTATTATGATTTGTTGATTTTCCCCTTTTGCTACTTCAAAAACACCGCTTTCGTAACCTGATTTAGACACTTGAGCACTGTAAGATGTATAACATAAAACTCCCGTTGAAGCCTCTCCATTTAAAGCAGTAGTTTGGCTTGAAATGGTTTTTTGTTTTTCACCTAATAACATAACTGATGCTGCATCTAGAGATTTACCAGTTTTTGCATCTTTAACACGAACAATCACCTCTACATTACAAACAGGATCTGCTTTGTAAATATTGTCAATTCCATCTCTATTACTTGAAAAGAAACCAACCTTTTTAGATACATTATATGAGAAAGAAAAATCATCTTTATTAGTATTTACAGGCGCACCTAAATTCACAACATCTGTTCCTTTGTTTAAATCTATCTTGAAAACATCTAAACCTCCAAAACCTTGTTTGCCGTTTGATGAAAAGAATAAAACATTATCCTCTGTTATGAAAGGAAAACTTTCATTAGCTTCAGTATTTACTTTAGGACCTAAATTTTGAGGAGTACCATACTCATCTCCATTTATACTAACTTTCCAAATATCTTCACCACCAAAACCTCCTGGCATATTAGATGAAAAATATAGTGTTTTACCATCATTAGTTATACTTGGATTTCTAACATCGTAGTCCTTACTATTAAACGGAAGCGGCTTTGCATTAACCCATTTGTCTCCTTCTTTAGTTGCTTTATACAAATAGATTTTACCATACTTAGCATTTTTTGCCTTATCTTTTGTAAATTCTTTTTCATTAAAACTTTCACTTCCATAGTACATTGTAGAACCATCACTTGTAATAGTAGCTGGACCATCGTGCCATTTTGTGTTGATATTTTGAACCGCTACTGCATCACTTATAGTTCCGTTTTCATTATAAGTAGCTCTGTAGATATCTAAATAAGGCTCATCATTAAAGTTACTACTTTTTTTAGATGTGTTTCTTGCACTTGCAAAATAGAAATTATTATCATTGGTTAAAACGGCACCAAAATCAGTTTTATCACTACTAATGTCAGATTTTTCAACATCGTAAAGCTTAACTTGATTTTTTAATGCTGGTAAATAATTTGGATTACTCAAAAATATTTTTGCTCTTTGATCATTAGGTGCTAATTGAGCAAATTGCTTCATTTGTTTGTCTGATTCAACAAAATTTCCTTCAGCCTTAAGCATTTGGGCATATCTATAATATGTTTCAGCGTCTTGCTTTTCTTCAACAACTTTAGCATACCATTTTACAGCTTCTTTAGTATTAAATACATTGTAGTAACTTTCTGCTAGTTGTTTATAAACATAACTATCAGCTTTTTTACCCTCAGCTAGTTTTAAATATTCTTTTGCTGCATCAACATATTCAAATCTATTGAATAGTTTGTCAGCTGTTTTTGTATATTGATTTTGTGCACTAATAATTCCACTAGCCATCACAAAACTTAATGTTACATATAAATTTCTCATTGTACTCATGTTAAATTAGGTTAGAAGAATCTTGGTGAACTTGATACTTTCTTCGGGAAATTTAAATCAAATAATAAGATAATCTCGTGAGAAGAAGGTGTAGATACATTTAAGCTTGATACGATATGATCATATGCGTAACCAATTCTTAAATTTGGATTAATGGTATAATTTAACATTGCACCAAAGCTATCATCAAGTCTGTAAGTTGCGCCCACTTCAAATTTCTCATTAAACAAAAAGTTTGTTGATAAATCAAGTGATGTAGGTGCATTAAATGCAGATTTCATCATAAAGAATGGTTTGAATTTAACATTGTCATTAATATCAAACACATATCCTCCTGTTAAGAAATAGTGAGAAGTTTCAGATCCAAATTCTACCTCATTTCCTGAACGTCTAATATCTAAATGTTTAGACTTTAACATGTTTGGCACTGAAAAACCAATATAATATTTATTGGTATAATAGAATAAACCTGTTCCTAAATTAAAATAAATATTGTTAGTGTCTTCACTAAAAGCAGGATCATCTTGCTGCGGAAGTGTTGAGTTAATATCACTAAACAACCCTACCTGATGAAAAGTTAATCCTGTCTTTAAACCAAAAGCTAATTTGTGTTCTCCTCCTAAATTTATAGTGTAAGAGAAATCTGCATAAACGTTATTTTCTTCAACTGGACCAATCTTATCGGAAATAAAACTCAATCCTAAACCAACATTTTTCCCTACTGCAGAATGACCAAAAAAAGTTGCTGTTGTAGGAGCATCTTCAATTTCTACCCATTGTTTTCTGTAAAGCAAACCCATAGATAAATTTTCCTTACTTCCAGCATAAGCAGGATTCATTATACTCATATTGTACATATATTGAGTGTAATGTGGATCTTGTTGTGCAAGGGTATCAGCAGAAAAAGCTAACACACCTAATATTACAAAAAATAGTTTCTTCATTATTATTAAAATTATTTAAGTAAGCTAATGCCTCAATTAAAAAGACATTAGCTTATCTTTTATTAGTATTGTCTATTAATATAAATCCATCCTGTTTTGGTTGGCGAATCATTAAACTCGATCACGAAATAATACGTTGCATCAGGAAGATCATCTCCTTTGTCTGATTGACCAAACCACTCATTTGAATAATTAGATTTTGAGTATACTTTTCTACCATGGCGGTTGAAAATTTCTAAATTAGAAACGTTAAAGTTACTCAGGTCTAAATTATCATTTTTACCATCACCATTAGGAGAAATTCCTTTAGGGATTTCACAGTTTTCTACATTAATAATATCTGTAACAGGTGTTGATAACACACAGTTTCCGTTTACATCTAATAGTTCGATTGTGATAGAGCTGTTTGGATTTGTTATATCTACATTAGCTACACCTTGAGCATCCAAAGTCACTGTTTGAACCGCACCTCCATTTAGTGAGTATCCAATAGTATCGTTTGGACCTCCATTAATTTGAAAACTACCATTACCTCCAACACAAATTAGTGGGTTGATAACCGCTAACGTTGGAATTTCATCTACTACTTGAGTAGCAATAATGTTCAATGGTCTATCACAACCTAATTCATCATAAGAATATGAAACACCATCTAATAAGGTATTACCATTATTTCTGTTAATAGTAATTGTATTAGAGTTAGTTCCTTTAATAAAAGTAACATGTTGAATTTGATTCAAAGTACCAGTATTGAATAACAATGTCGATGGACCGTCAACAATTGTAACAGAAGAAGCATTATTGTTTTTCGCTATACTTATCGTAATTGGCGTTCCAGTAGGAACATCATTAGCTAATGTTAACGTTGTTGTTGGATTCGCAGCATTAATTAATAATGAGTTGGCAGTAGACGCAGTAGTTCCTGCGGCTAAAATAGCTCCAACAGCATTATTAGGATTAGAACCTCCAACTGCAGCAATTGCATTTCCGGTAGTTGGAATAGCTGGTGCAGTAATATAAGTTGCATTAATTGTACTTGTATTAACTAATCCTACCAAAGTTACCTGTGCAGTACCATTTGCGTCTAATAAAACGGTTTGGTTTGCACCACCATCAATATTGAATGTTACCGTTGTATCAGGAGTTCCTGTAAAAGTAAAGATTCCATTATCACCTTGACAAATTGCAGGAGCAGCTTGTATACTATTTAATTCAACACCTGGATTTACTTGAAGACAAACTTGTTGAGAATACGTACAACCAAAATTGTCAGTCACATTGTAAGTATAACATTGAGTTCCTGTTGCAGTTGGAGTTACAGTAATTTGCTCGCCATTAGTTGCAGTGATAGTTGAATCAGCAGACCAATTTGAACTTGCTATTGTAGGAGTAAATTGATAATCTGTTGGTAACAATGTACTATCAAAATTAATACTCCATGAAAAAATATATCCGTTGTCAGCAAGTAAATTATCTGTTACAATTAATGACCAGTTTCCATTCAATGAACTTCCAATTAAACTAGCAAAAGAACCAACAGGCGCATAACTTCCTGCATTTACAGACGCTCTACTTGGAGTTCCACAATCTGACCTTGTTCCATTAACTAAAGTTGTTGATGACGTAGGAGTAAAACAATATTCTCTTCCTACACCTGGACCCACATTTGGGTCATCTAATGGACATCCTAGATAAGTGCCACCACCATTTGGATAGGCATGTAATATAACAGACTGACCCGTTGGGCTAACCAATCTAATTTCTAAATCTCCTAAATAGGAATGCTCCATATTCAAACAAACCGAAGTAATTTGGCTTGCTGAGGTAATAGTACTTCCAAATGGAAAACAATCAACAGGAATTGAAGTTTGATAAGAAACTCCACTACCATCAGGTAAGAAAGTAGTACCACTTACTGGAGGCGCACAATCCCTAACAAATGACGTAGGAGTAGCCGCACCCGTAATCGTTGTACTCTGGCCTAAGCAAATTTCATCATCTAAAATTGTAATACCTGAAAAACTTGGTGTAGTTGAAACATAAACCAACTGATTTAATCTGTTAGTACTTCTACATCCATTAGCATCAGTAACAAATAAATTAACTAAATAAATTCCTTCTGTAGTGAAAACGTGAGACACTGACTGACCTGTTGCTGTACCACCATCACCAAAATTCCATTCATAAGTAGCACCTGTACCATCAGCAGCAAAAACACCACTACCATTAAATTCAACCGATTGCCCTTGACAAATTCTAATTACATTTTCTGAACCAATTGCAGGTGTTGAACTATTAAGAACAGCAGTGATAGAAGGACAAGGAGGAGCACATAAAATTGTAGCATCCCATCCTGGGGCATTCTGTGTTCCATTAGAAGTAAACACAAAAGTCAAACATCCGGTAGGAGATGTTGCTGTATAAGAAGGAATAATGTTAGTTCCAAAGTAAGTTCCTACTGGAGTTCCTGTAGTACTATCACCATCATAAATCGTTAAAGAATCACCTACGCTACTAATTAATTCAAATGAATTAAAATAAACCGTTACAACATCGCCTGGATTTTCAGGACAAATAGTAGTTGTACCGTTTGCAGCAGTTACGTTGTTTGGATAGTTTCCTGTTGGACCACCTAAATCATAAAAATGATCACCAGCACAATAGTTAGGAGTGGTTGAAAAAGTTGCTTTCACAGACCAATCTCCAACATCTGTTCCACCTGGTTGACACAACGCTCTAACGTAAACATCATAGGTAGTTTGTGAACTCAATCCCGTAATTGTATAAGGACTTGAAGGTGTAACAACTCCAGTAGAAGCTGCTGTTGGAGCAGGAGAACCTGCAGGCAACCAAATTACTTCGAAAGAAGTAGCAGAAGGAGCATTATTAGTCCATGAAACTTGAGCAGAATTTGAAGTAATTGTACTAACTGTTACCACAGTAGGTTTAGGACAAGTTGGAGCTGGCGCACATGTTACATCAGCAGTCCAACCTGCTCTTGTACCCGAACCATCAGAAGTGAAAACAAATGTTAAACACCCATTAATTGACGACGCTGTAATTGCAGGTGGCAAAGTAGTACCTGAGTATGTGCCTAGTAACGGAGCTGCCGCACTGTTACCATCGTATACTCTTAAAAAATCCCAATTATTCTCTAAATTGAAAGATGTGAAAGTAACTGTTACCAAATCGCCTGGATTTGTAGGACAAATAAGCGTTGTTGTGTTCTCATTATTACCATAATTACCTCCAACACTTCCAGAATCTACAAAACTACCACCACAAACTGGCGGTAAAGCTGTTGTAGTAAAATCACGAGGAGTAGCAGACCAAGGCCCTGACAAATCAGGATCACAAACAGTTCTAACATAATAAGAATACTCCGTAATTGCTTGTAATCCAGTTAACACAAAAGGATTAGTTGGCGCACTCACTATAGTTCCGGTTCCTTGTGTAAATCCTACCGGACCATATTCAATCTCCCAAGGACCTGTTGCACTTTGACTTGTCCATGATAAAGTAGCTGATGTAGCATTAGGAACTGCATTCAAATTTGTATTAATGGTACAAGGTTGATCGATTTTTACATCATCAATTAACCATCTATCACCGTTATTATTTTCCATTACAAATGCTATGTAGATATTTTGACCCGCAAAAGCATTTAAATTCACAATTTTCTGTTCATAAACATTGAAGGTAGTATTCAATGTCAATTCGGTCCAAGTCTGTGGAACACTTGTGAAATCGGCAATATTATTTTGTGAAGCTGTAGAAACCCTTATCGAATAAATACTTCCTTCATTTGTTGCCAAAGTTTGTCTCGTAAAAAACCGTAACTGCAACTGACCACTTGCAGGAACTGCTACCTGAGGAGTTACCAACCAATCAGAAGCAGTTTGCCCAGCAGCTACTGCCTCTCTGTTAAGATAAGCGGCTCCAACAGAACCGTTACGAGTTAAAGTTGTGTTCGTTGTTCTTGCCCATGACACAACAGGGCCAACGCCATTATCAAAAACAGCCCAACCCGTAGGCGGGAACGTTGTTCCTTCAAAGTTTTCAGACAGTTGTCCAAATGCTATGAAAGAATACAATGACATAAAAAAAAGTAATAGTTTTTTCATTATGTTAAAAAAGTATTAAGGTTTGATTAATTTTCAAAAATAGTAATTATTATAATGCGACAAAGTTTTTGATGTAAAATATTTACTTATTTGATTAATTTTTATATAATTTTGCAAGCATCATATAACAAATACCTTGAAATATTCAACTAAAATTTATTTTGCCTCCGATCAACATTTTGGAGCACCAACCCCTGAATTAAGCTTTCCAAGAGAACAAAAGTTCATTCAATGGCTTGATATGGTTAAGCAAGATGCTGATGCTATCTTTTTACTAGGTGATTTATTCGACTTTTGGTTTGAATACAAAACCGTTGTTCCGAAAGGATTCGTAAGGGTTTTAGGAAAATTAGCAGAAATTAAGGATTCTGGCATTCCAATCTATTTTTTTGTAGGAAATCACGACTTATGGATGCACGATTATTTTCAAAAAGAGTTAAATATTCCTGTTTATCACGATAATCAAGAATTTACATTTAATGGTAAAACCTTTTTAATTGGTCATGGTGACGGAAAAGGCCCCGGTGATATGGGTTACAAACGCATGAAAAAAGTCTTTACCAATCCTTTTTCAAAATGGTTATTTCGTTGGTTACATCCTGATATTGGTGTAAAGTTAGCCCAATATTTATCGGTGAAAAACAAACTAATTTCGGGCGCTGAAGATGTTAAATATTTAGGAGAAGACAACGAATGGTTAGTACAATATTGCAAACGAAAACTAGAAAGCAAACACTATGATTTCTTTGTTTTTGGACATCGACATTTGCCATTAGAAATCGAATTAAAAGATAACTCTAAATACGTAAACTTAGGCGATTGGATTGGTTATTTTACATACGGCGTTTTTGATGGCGAAAAAATGGAATTGAAAGAATTCAAAAACTAAATCGTTTCCAAATCTTTTTCGATATCCAATTCTCTAAATTTTGGCGATGCTACAGCAGTAACTCCCACAATTCCTAATGTCATCATTCCTCCAAAAACCACAGCTGGAACCACTCCCATGATTTTGGAAGCCAAGCCACTTTCAAAAGCACCTAATTCGTTAGAAGAACCCACAAATATCGAATTCACTGAAGAAACTCGCCCTCGCATGTGGTCAGGCGTATAAATTTGAAGGATTGTTTGTCGAATAACTACTGAAATTCCATCCGTTACACCACTCAAAAATAATGCTACAACGGATAACCAAAAGTTTGTTGATAATCCGAAAACGACAATACAAACTCCAAATCCAAAAACAGCTAATAATAACTTTTTACCTGCTTTTTGATGTAGTGGAATAGATGTTGCAATTAACATCGTAAGCAATCCGCCGACGGCCGGAGCTGCTCTTAAAATTCCAAATCCTTCCGAACCCACTTTTAAAATGTCTTGCGCAAAAATCGGTAATAATGCAACGGCTCCACCGAATAAAACGGCGAACATATCAAGCGAAATCGCATTCAAAATAGGTTTTGAATGAAAAACGAACGACAATCCTTCTTTCAAACTTTTGAAAATCGGTTCGCCTAGTTTTGGATTTAAAATCGGTTTTCTTTCAATTTGTGTCAATACGACTAAAGCCATAATCACACAAAAAACTACAAAAACCAATGACCAAAACGCACCAAACCAACCAATTGCAAATCCCGCCAATGCTGGACCAATTACAGCAGCCACTTGCCAAGTAGAACTACTCCATGTAGCCGCATTTGGTTGCTCTTTTTTAGGAATAATCAATCCTAACAAACTAAAAACGGATGGAATTAAAAAAGCCCGAATGATTCCGCCCACGAAAACTAAAGCGTAAATTCCGTACAAAATGGTGTTTTTTGAAAAAGAATCGATGAAGTTCGGATGCACTAACAAACACAACAATGCACTAATTGTTGCTAATCCAGAAAAACATTTGATTAACAAGCCTTTCTTCTCATTTTGATCCACAATATGTCCGGCAAACAACGCCATACTGATTGCAGGAATAATTTCCATCAAACCAATTAATCCCAATGATAGCGGGTCTTTTGTAATGCGATACACTTCCCACTCAATCAATACAAATTGCATCGACCAAGCCAATACAATAAACAATCGCATGGCTAAAAACCAGCGAAATTCGGGTATGCGTAAAGAAGAAAATGGGTCTTTTTTGGGTTTTGATGCCACGAATGAACTTGTTATTAAATTTCACAAAAACTGAACACTCGATATTGAACACTGAATACTTTATCTAATATCGCGTAATTGTAGTTGCAAAGTTACAGTATCTTTCCATTCGTTCTCTTCCAAAGAAAAAATAG
>JAHRWO010000267.1 GCA_019105125.1 Flavobacterium sp. | reverse complement strand
TACGCTTTCATCAAACGTAGAGGTTACGTAATTCCAGAAGACGTTCGTGCAGTTGTGTACGATGTATTACGTCACAGAATCGGAATCACCTACGAAGCAGAAGCTGAAAATGTAACCACAGAAGACATTATTAGCAGAATTGTTAACGAAGTTGAAGTGCCTTAATAGTGATTAGTTACAAGTGAATAGTAATTAGCAACCCGCTTTTAAACTTATCACTTATCACTTATCACTTATCACTAAAAGTATGGATACCAAAGAAATTCTAAAGAAAGTTCGAAAAATAGAAATCAAAACCCGAAGATTGAGTGATCATATCTTTTCGGGAGAATATCACACGTCGTTTAAAGGACGCGGGATGACGTTTTCAGAAGTGCGCCAATACCAATACGGTGATGACGTAAGAGCAATCGATTGGAATGTAACCGCTCGCTACAACGAACCTTTTGTAAAAGTATTTGAAGAAGAACGCGAATTAACCATGATGTTAATGGTTGATATTTCAGGTTCGGAAAGTTTTGGAACTAAAAATCAGTTAAAACGGGATATGGTTACCGAAATCGCTGCCACATTAGCGTTTTCGGCAACTCAGAATAATGATAAAATTGGTTTGCTTTTGTTTTCGGACCAAATCGAATTGTTTATTCCGCCTAAAAAAGGTAAATCGCACGTTTTAAGAATCATTCGCGAGTTAATCGAGTTCGAATCAAAAAGCAAAAAAACCGATTTATCGCAAGCGTTGAAATATTTATCAAGCGTTTTGAAAAAGAAAGCCATCGTGTTTTTAATTTCCGATTTCATGGTGAAAGATTATGAACACACGCTAAAAATCGCTTCAAAACGTCATGATGTAACCGGAATTCGAGTGTTTGACCAAAGAGAAGAAAGTATTCCAAACATTGGAATTGTAAATATGTTAGATGCCGAAACAGGTGAAACACTTTTGGTTGATACTACATCAAATAAAGTGCGAATGGATTACGAAAAATACTATCGTGAAAACGTAAATTATTTCAAAGATATTTTTTCAAAATGTGGAGCTGGAACGATTAGTTCTAGAGTAGATGAAAGCTATGTGACCAAATTATTGGGTTATTTTAAAGCGCGCAATTAAGAAAAATGAAAAAGAAACTTTACTTATATATTGCTTTATTATTCGGATTTTTGGGTTTTGCCCAACAAATCTCGTCTTCTATTGATTCAACTCAAATTAAAATTGGATCGCAATTCAATTTAACCATCAAAGCAAAAGTAAACGCAAAAGATAAAGTCGTTTTTCCAGATGGAAAGTTTTTTGGCGCATTGGAAATTTTAGAATCGTATCCAATTGACACTGTAAAAAATGACAACCAATATGAATTAATCAAAAAGTACGGGTTAACCCAATTTGATTCGGGACGCTATGTGATTCCGAAATTATTGGTGAAAATCAATCAGAAAGAATTCCGTACCGATTCGCTTTCGATTTTGGTAAACGATGTAAAAGTCGATACGACCAAACAACAAATGTACGACATCAAAGACATCATCGCCACCGAAGAAAAACCAATGAGCGAATGGTGGAAATTACTGATTTTATTGGTGCTGATTGTGGCTTCTGGATTTGTATCGTATTTCATCATCAAACGTTTACAAAAAGATAAAGAACAAAAAGAAGAATTTTTCGCTTCGCCAATTGAAAAAGCGATTGCATATCTTCAAAACTTAGATAAAAAACAATTAGTACAACGCGGTGATGTCAAAGAATATTATTCTGAAATGACCGATATCACCAGAACGTATATCGAAGAATCCATTCATATTCCAGCGATGGAGAGCACTTCAAGTGAGTTGATGGAAGCGTTGAAAAAAGCGATTGCCGATAAAAAAATGTTTGTCAATCGTGAAGAATTAGATAAGTTCAAGAAAGTTTTAGAAAATTCCGATTTGGTAAAATTTGCTAAATCCCAACCATTACCTTTTGAAATTGAAACCGATAAAAAAATCATCGATAAATTCTTGTTGGTAATAGACAAAGCCTTACCAAGAACAGAAGACCAAGCCGCAATTTTATTTGCGGAAGAAGTTCGTAAGAAGGAAATGCAAAAACAAAAAGTAAAACGTTTAGCGCTTTCAGCCGGAATTTCAGCCTTTTTATTGGTTGCTTCTGTTGTAATTTTCGCTTATACGGTAGGATTTGATTTTGTGAAAGACAGTTATTTTGGCTATTCTACCAAAGAATTGTTAGAAAAAGAATGGATTACTTCGGAATATGGCGAACCTGCTATCATTATTTCATCGCCAAAAGTTTTAAAACGAACGATTGATGAGAAAATTCAAAACAACCTTCCAGAAAACGTAAAATCAACCAGTCGTTTTGCCTATGGAAATATTACGGACGATTTTTCAATTGTTTTAATCACAACCGCTTACAAAGACACCACTAAGATAGATTTAGATTTAGCTTTGGAAGCAGATTTAAATGAGTTAGAAAATTTCGGAGCTAAAAATATCATCGTAAAAACGGGAGAATTTGAAAACGTAAAAGGTCTTTCAGGTAAAAAAGCGTATGGAACATTCACGGCTTTGGACCCTGATAGCGAAGAAGATATCAAAATGCAGTACGACATAATGGTGTTGTCGCAACCGGGCGGCGCTCAAGAATTTTTCTTTATGTATAGAGAAGAAGACGAACATGCGAAGCAGATTATAGAGAAAATTCAGAATTCAATTGAACTAAGAAAAGCCAAGAAATAATGGGAAAAGTAACCTTTTTAAATCCGGAATTTTTATGGTTGTTTTTGGTTTTACCAATAGCAATAGGCTGGTTGTTTTACAAAAGAAACCAACTTTCGGCAACGGTAAAAATGAGTTCAATAGAACCTTTTAAACAAAACCGAACATTTTTAGCAAAAGCAAAACCATTTTTACACGTATTGCGAATTTTAGCGTTGAGTTCGATCATAATCGCATTAGCAAGACCAAGAAGCGTTGACGTAACCTCAAAATCGAAAACCACAAAAGGAATCGATATTGTAATGGCAATAGATGTTTCGAGTAGTATGTTGGCCAACGATTTAAAACCAAATCGTCTAGAAGCTTTGAAAAAAGTTGCTTCAACATTTGTACAAGATAGAGTTAACGATAGAATTGGATTAGTAGTTTATGCTGGTGAAAGTTACACGAGAACACCTGTAACTTCTGATAAAACGATTATTTTACAATCGCTAAAAACTATTGAATATGATGATTCCATTATTGCTGATGGAACTGGAATTGGGGTTGGTTTAGCCACTGCCATCAATCGAATTAAAGACAGCAAAGCGAAAAGCAGAATCATCATTTTATTAACGGATGGTGTGAACAATTCAGGAACAATAGATC
>JAHRWO010000099.1 GCA_019105125.1 Flavobacterium sp. | reverse complement strand
CAGGTTTGAATCCTGTCGAGGTCACAAAACATTAAAAACAAACGGCGAACAGCTCACTACGAAAGTAGTAAGTTGTTCGCCTTTAGCATTTTAGAGCTATGTCAAATATTTACATTCACACGTATAATAGGGAATATTTCCCTAATAGTTTCCCTATGATATCGGCAGGGAAACTTAATTGCAAGATTCGGCTAAAGAAAGAGCAGATGAAAGCAGACGGAACTTTTACAGTATATATTCAGATTAGTTTGAATAGAACTGTTAAAAAAATATCACTTGGCTTTTCTGTATTAGAAAAAGATTTTGATTTAAAAAACCAACGAGTTAAATCATCAAATCAATACCATAAAGATTATAATCTGTTAATTGAAAAGAAACTAGCAGATATAAATACTATTGAAGTAAATTACAGATTATCCGATAGAGTAATTACACTTGATGCACTCGTAAGCGAATTGAACAACCCTACTGCAAGGATTGATTTTATAAAGTTTTGGGAGCAAGAAATGGAAAGGCAGAAAGAAATTTTAAAAGAGGGAACATATCGCCAACAAATGACTGTACTTAATAAAGTCAAAAGCTTTAAAAGCCCTTTGTTCTTTTATGAAATTGATGAGAATTACATAAATGATTTAAAAGCCTATTGTAAGAAGAAATTAAAGAATAACGAAAATACAATTGCAACAACTATAAAAAGCTTTAAAAAGTACCTGCATATTGCTAACAAGAAAGGTATTCAATCTCCAATTGAATTTTCAGATATAAAAAATAAAAGCTTCAGAGGTAATAGAACATTTTTACTTCCAGAAGAAATTAAAACATTAGATGAATACTGGAACAGTAAATTTATTCCTAGTATTTATAGAAACATTCTAGCTAGATTTCTATTTGCTTGTTTTACTGGAATTCGTTTTAAAGATGTCTATAAGTTAACACCTGAAAACTTCATTGATGAAAGTGTAGTTTTTACAGCTGAAAAAAACAGTAAATTTCAGAGAATAAAATTGAATGAGACGGCTAAAAAATATCTGTATGATGATTTCTTTACTACGAACAGTACAAATGAATATACTAACAGAGAATTGAAAGAGATTGCAAAACTTTGTAATATTCAAAAAAAGTTAACTTTTCATGTAAGCCGTCATACGTTTGCAACTAACTTTTTAATGTGTGGTGGACGTATAGAACATTTACAAAAAATACTTGCTCATAGTAAGATTGAAGAAACAATGATTTATGTAGGAATTGTAGAAACAATCACCAACGTTCAAATTTTAAACATGGATGATATTTTAAAATAATTACTATACCGACTAATAAAGTAGAAAAAAACAGGAAACTTTGGAAACTAAGAAACAACTAAAGCTAAATCATTTATAATCAAAAATTTAACTGAAATAATTTTAGGAAACACACCGTAAAATTGGTTTTCAAACTTTGGAAACTTTAGGAAACTTTACAAAAAAACCGATGCTTAGAATGTCGGTTTTTTAATTTAATTAAAAATTTGAACTCTTAAAACTTTTATTTGCAACTCAACTTTTTTGTAAGAATTTCTATTAAGATAAAAATAAACTCTAGTGGATAAAATTACTTCATCAATAGCATTCCTATTTAAAAAAGACAAAGAGAAAACCCTTTGCTTACTATCTAGCCCCGATGGGAGTGATACCATGTTTAACGGACAGTGGGCCCTTCGACACTTCGACAAGCTCAGCCCAGGCTTACTCAGGATGACGTAATGGAAACCAAGAATGCCCGAGCCTTTCGCTACTATTCTAAAATTACTATAATAGAATAAGTGCCAACTAAACCTGTTGTAGTATTGACTAATTATTTAAAAATGAAGAATACATCCAAACTAATTTTTCTTGAGCTCTTATGTAATCACTCATTAGTGCGCTAGTACCTTCGTCACCTGTTTCGGATGATAATTCTAATAATTCTCTTTGTAAAGTAATTGTAATTTTGAAAGAATTAACAATTTCTTCTACCGCTTTAATACCATCTGATACCTGATCACTTTCTTGTAATGTAGAGGACAATTTATAGTCTGAATACTTATGACTTGGCGTGTGACCAAGTGTTAAAATGCGCTCCGCCACTTCATCCATTTTTAAAAGTAAGTCATTATATAATTCTTCAAATTTCAAGTGCAATTCAAAGAACTTATGTCCTTTTACATTCCAATGATACCCTCTAGTGTTTTGGTAGAAAATGGAATAGTTAGCCAATAAAATGTTTAATTTTTTTGCTAATTCCTCTGATTTTGATTTGTCAAGACCTATGTTGTTTAAATTTTCCATTGTATTATTCTTTTATAGTATTTATTATTCTTAAGTTACCGTATGTGTTTTAATACATTATTTTTAATAAGGGTTTACAGGATTCTTATTAAAAAAATAAGTATGCCAATCGTTACTCTCTCAAATATAATAAAACGTTATCTTATTTTAAAGATCAGATATAAAAACTTTTGTATTAGCTTGGTCTTTGAATTCAGATTTTATGAATCAACCCTTCTGTTTTAAAAGTGTTTATTGTTTATATTTCATGTCAACATCCGCTGTTAATGTTTTTAGAAAAGCTATCATTTCGTCAACTTCTTGATTTGATAATTCTTTATTATTTTGAAGCTTGCTCATAATTTTAATAGCTTCTGCTAAACTTTTTACTGAACCATCGTGAAAATAAGGTCCTGTTTTTTCGATATTTCTTAAACTAGGCGCTTTGAAAACATATTTATCTGCTTCATTTTTAGTAATGTCATATAAACCGTTATCTATATTTTTACTTTTTGTGTGTTCCCAGTAATTTCCATATAATCCAAATTTCTGCATCATTTGACCACCAACTGCTACTCCACTATGACATGCTACACAGCCATTATTTATAAAAGAAGCTAAACCTGCTTTTTCTTTTTCAGTAAGTACTTTATCATCTCCATCTAACCATTTATCAAATCTACTTTCAGGAATTAATCTTCTTTCAAAAGCTCCTATTGCATTTGTTAGGTTTTTGTATGTAATGGGTTCTTGTTCATTTGGAAAAACTTTTTTAAACATCATTTGATACTCGGGAATACCTCTTAAACGATCTTCTAAAAATTTTTCTGATGGGATGTTATGTTCTACAGGATTTAAAATAGGCATTCCTGCTTGTTCTTCCACATCTTTTGCTCTACCATCCCAAAATTGATTGGCATGTAATGAGGCATATATTACTGTTGGTGAATTTCTATTACCAAATTTATGTTCATCCCCTGGAGAAGTTGGTAAATTGTCTACACCATACGTATTTAAATTGTGACAAGAATTACAACTGATGTTACCTTCTTTAGATAATCTCTTATCGAAATACAACATTTTACCTAAAATTACTTTGTCACTCATTGAATTTGATAAATCAATGGAAGTAATATTTACAGGATTATTTAATTCTTGATAATTTTCAGGTAAATCTTCATAAGGAAGTGACGTAATTGATTTGAATAAATTACTTGCTTCTTCCATTAAAGGAGTTATTGTTATTGTTTTAGCTTCTGTATTTTCAGATTGATTACAGCCATATAAAATACTTAGTGTAACTGCTATTATAATTTTTTTCATGGTACTTCTATTTATTTACAAATTTCACTGTAAATTGAAATTATAACAATGATTTTTATCATTTTACAAAAAATGAGAGGCACAATGTGCCTCTTATTTTACTTTTTTAATACTGTATTCAACACTAAATCTTTATCTAGTTTTTTAGTACAGAAGAACCAGTCTTTACAATCTAAGTTTTCAACATCGTCCATTCTTTCTTTAGCAACGCCACAAGAACCTGCTGTTGGTACAATTACGTCATCACCTGGTCTCC
>JAHRWO010000359.1 GCA_019105125.1 Flavobacterium sp. | reverse complement strand
TATTTGTATCGATAAAACAAAGTGATTTACATCCGAATGTAAAAGCGTTTTTGGATTTTACTTTCCGTGTGATTGAACAAGGAAAACCTCATGAAATTGCAGCTGCATTTACTTTTGGAAGAGAAGATTTGATTCCGAATATGTTTACCGAAATCTTGAAAAACTTTCAGCAAAACTTCCCAGAAACGGATTTATCAAAACTAATTTATTATTTCGAAAGACATATTGAATTAGATACTGATGAACACGGTCCAATGGCCATGCAAATGATTACTGAACTTTGTGGTGATTCTGAACAAAAATGGAATGAAGTAGAAGAAGTTTCGATTTTAGCATTAGAAAAGAGAATCGGACTTTGGAATGCTATTGAAGAGCAAGTAGAATTGAAACATGAATTAGTATAAAACGAAAAGCGAGAATTTCTTCTCGCTTTTTTTTATTGTTCTGGTGCTATTTCAATTTCTAAACCTTCTAAATCTTCTGTGATTGGAATTTGACAACCTAACCTTGAATTATCCTTTACGTGATAAGCTTCCCAAAGCATGGCTTCCTCATCGGGATTGCGTTCTAATGAAACGACATCATTTAAAATATAACACTGACAAGAAGCGCACATCGCCATTCCGCCGCAAACACCAACGGTTCCTTCTTCGGCTAATTCATAAGAACGAATTAACTCCATAATGTTCATGTTCATGTCGGTTGGGGCTAACACTTCGTGTTTAACTCCGTTTCTGTCGGTTATAAAAATGGTTACGTCTTGGCTCATATTAATCAATCGATTTTACAACGGCTTTTTCTGCTTCTTTTCTGGTTCCATCAAAACCATCTACTCCAGAAACAGTAGTATATTTCAATACGTAACGTTTTCCTGGATTGATTCTATTGTACACACTTTGACACATTAAAGTAGCTTCGTGGAATCCACATAAAATCAGTTTTAATTTCCCTGGATAGATATTTACGTCACCGATAGCGTAAATTCCGTCGATATTGGTTTGATAATCTAAAGCGTTATTTACTTTGATGGCGTTCTTTTCGATTTCCAATCCCCAGTTGGCAATTGGTCCTAACTTTGGTGTAAGTCCGAAAAGTGGAATGAAATAATCGCATTCTGCTTTCATTCTGGCACCGTTAACTTCAATGTCAACAGCGGTAATTCTTTCACTACCATTAAATCCAACAACTTCAGCCGGAGTAACTAATTTAATTTTACCCGCATTCTTTAATTCTTGTACTTTTTCAACTGAATCTAAAGCGCCTCTAAATTCATTTCTTCTATGAACTAAAGTCACAGAATTCGCTACACTCGATAAGAAAATACTCCAATCTAAAGCAGAATCACCTCCACCAGCGATTACGATATTTTTTCCACGATATTTTTCTGGATCTTTTACGAAATAATCTACTCCACGATCTTCTTTTTCGTAAAACTCGATATCTTTTAAAATTGGTTTTCTTGGCTCAAATGTCCCTAAACCACCAGCAATAGCTACTGCTTTTGCATGATGTTGCGTTCCTTCATTAGTGGTAACTATAAAAGTTCCGTCTTCTAATTTTTGAATGGTTTCAGCGGTTTCTCCTAACGTAAATCCAGGTTGAAACTGTTTGATTTGTTCCATTAAATTATTAACCAAATCACCCGCTAATACTGAAGGATAACCTGGAATATCGAAGATTGGTTTTTTTGGATATAATTCTGCTAATTGCCCTCCAGGTTGTGGCAAAGCATCAATAATATGACATTTTAATTGTAAAAGTCCGGCTTCGAATACGGCAAAAAGTCCCGTAGGACCAGCACCGATTATAAGAATATCTGTTTGAATCATTTTTTTAATTTTGAAAGTAGCAAAGTAACAAACTAGTCAAGTGCAGAAATATGATTTATATCATACTATTGCTTAACTAGGCAATATTTTCTACGGTTTCGATTTGAGGGACGTATTTTTTGATTGTGGTTTCTACACCAGCTTTCATCGTGCTGATACTTAAACTACAATTGGTACATGCACCTTCTAAACGAACTTTAACATGTTTGTCTTCAATAATTTCTACTAATGAGATGTTGCCACCATCCGAATTCAAAAACGGACGAATTTCGTCTAAAGCTTTTTCAACATTCTCTTTTATTTCTAATGTAGTCATATTTTTTTGTTTTCAGTCGCAGTTTTCAGTCGCAGTAAACAGCTTAAACTGTAAACTGAGACTGTAAACTGAATACTATTTTTTTACAGCAGAACAACCTGCCATTGTTGTTATTTTGATAGCTTCTGTTGGCGGTAATGTTTCATTACGATTTACCGTTTCTTGCACTACGTTTCTTGTGATATTTTCGAAAACACTTTCTAAAATTGAAGCCGTTTGCAATGCTGCTGGACGACCGTAATCTCCTGCTTCACGAATGCTTTGTACTAATGGCACTTCACCTAACAAAGGCACTTGTAAATCTTCAGCTAAGTTTTTAGCACCTTCTTTACCAAAGATATAATATTTATTTTCAGGAAGTTCTTCTGGTGTGAAATATGCCATATTTTCGATAATTCCTAAAACAGGAACATTAATCGATTCTGACATAAACATTGAAACTCCTTTTTTAGCATCGGCTAAAGCCACAGCTTGTGGTGTACTTACAACAACTGCTCCTGTAATTGGTAACGATTGCATAATTGATAAGTGAATATCGCCAGTTCCTGGTGGTAAATCGATTAACATGAAATCTAATTCGCCCCAGTTGGCATCAAAAATCATTTGATTTAAAGCTTTAGCAGCCATTGGACCTCACCAAATAACCGCTTGGTCTGGTTTTGTGAAAAATCCGATAGACAAAATCTCAACTCCATAGCTTGAAACGGGCTGCATTTTTGATTTGCCATCCACCTCAACTGAAATAGGTTTTGAATTTTCAACATCAAACATAATTGGCATTGATGGTCCATAGATATCTGCGTCTAAAACTCCAACTTTGAATCCCATTTTTGCTAATGAAACGGCTAAGTTAGCTGTAATAGTAGATTTTCCTACACCACCTTTACCTGAAGCAACTGCGATAATATTTGAAATTCCGGGAATTTGTTTTCCACGAATCAAATTAGGATTCTCTGGTTTTTCTGGCGCTTCAACTTTGATGTTTACTTTTACTTTGGCTTTTTCGTAAACTTTTTCATGAATAACTTTTATAATATCTACTTCTGCACGTTTTTTAATATGCAAAGCTGGTGTTGATAAAAGTAAATCAACTACTACCTCATCTCCAAAAGTAATTACATTTTGAACTGCGCCACTTTCCACCATGTTTTTGCCTTCACCTGCAACCGAAATAGTTTCTAATGCAGCTAAAATTTCTTTTCTATCTAATTTCATTTTTTCGATTTTTTTACAAATCAGTTTAAAGCAGAATAATTTACGTTTTTATTCAGACTGATTTTAGATTGCAAAGATAATAAGAAGTTTAGGAGTTTAAAACTTTAAAAGTTTAAAGTTTTTATAATTTGATAGTTAGAATCTATTATGAAATAAAAAAGCAACCTTTCTTAAAAAGATTGCTTTCCTAAACTAATTGAAAAAGTATTATTAATACTGTAAGAACAAATTAAAATTGATATCAACATTGTCATTAACTACCACCATGCCTAATAATTTTTTAGGAGATTTCAATTTAAAATCTTTGATATTTAACTTTAATAGCCCTTTAACATTATTTGTGTTTGAATTAAAAATTACTGGAACTAAATATTCTTTTTCAACGCCAGCGATTTTTACGTTTAATTTTGCGGTTATGTTTTCTTTTGCAGTATTAATCTCTTTTACATTTATCACAATATGAGGATATTCATCCGCTTTGAGTATGGATTTGAAATCTTTTGTAATCATTTTATGAGCACAATCAAAACCAGTACTTTTTATAGCTATTTTAGCCCCATCTAATAGAATTTTACTACTATTTCTAGCTATTGAAACTTGTAAATCATTTTCAATAAAATCTGAATTGTATTTGCATTCAAAACTATTGACATTTGATTTCCCTTTAATTGTCACCTCACTTTTATTTGTGATTTTGACTTTAGTTTGATTTTTAGAAAAACCAAAACTCAAAAGAATAATAACTGTTATAATGCCTATAGTTTTCATAACCTTAAAGTAAAAGCGAAAAGCTAAACACTTTTCGCTTTTAAATTTACTATTTTTTTTAGAAACTAATTACTGCTTCTGCGATAAATCCACTGAATTTACCTCCATCAAATCTACTACCTGGAGCATAACCATCGTAAGTTTGGTTAACATATTCCACTTTTGCTAAGATGTTTTTTGTCATAAACCAACCTGCACCTAAAGAAATTCTTTGAACATCAATATCTTCTGCTGCATTTAATTCTCCAGAAACTGAATTGTAACGACCTGCTACGTATAAATTTTCATCTTTACCAAAACGGTATAGTAAATCCGCTCCTAATTGTGTAAAGTTTCTTCTATCTGTTTCAGCAAATGTTCTTCCTGAAACTGTTTCAAATAAACCAAAGAACTCAAAACCTTTATATTTAACAAATGGGTTAACCATAATAGCAGTTAATTTATTTGTAAATCCAGGAGTAACTAATCCAGAAGAGTAATTAGCAGATGAAGTCGCTGTTGTTGGCTCCATTACGAAGTAGTATCTTGATCCTGCTCTATCACCACCATATAAGTAAGTTCTTGCAGAATGAGCTGAGTTATAGATAGAACCTGTAATTCTAAATCTTAAATCTGTATTTAATTGTTTGTCATATCCTAACTTAGCCATAACTGATGGGCTTGTAGCACTTGGTGCGTTTGCTCCTTGATTTAATTTACCATTAGTAGCTCCAATCATCGAAATGAATCCATTTTTTCTAAAATAAACTTCTGCTCCAACTTCTGTTGTAAATGCATCCATAATATAATTACCTACAAATGGGTTGTAAATTGCTTGAGCATTATCTGAACGTCTAAAGTGCGCATCACCATAGTTGTTTTCCATGTGCCCAATGTTGATAGTAACATATTTCATTGTTTCAGCCAACAAACCTTCTTTAATGAAATCTAAGTTATCAATTTGGAAGTATCCACCTTTTACATAAGGTTCTGGATGGTGACGAGAAGACAAATAAGTTCTTAAATGCATTCTTACCCCTTTTGCTAAAGCTACGTCTAGATCTAAATTGGCAGTAGCTAAGTTAAAATTATTTCCAATCGGAATTAAAGCAGTTGCTCCAGTTGCATTTTCATGATCTAAAGCTTGATATTGAAGTGTTGATGCACCACCAACTCTTACTTTTACACCATCAAAAGTAGAAACGGTGTCTTTTGGACTTTCAAATACATTAATACCTCTTTTATCAGGTTGTCTGAAATTGTCTAAATCCCTGTTCTGAGCCTGTATTCCTGTACTTAAGCCTAAGGCTGCAACGACTAACGAAAATTTAATAAATGTTTTCATGATTTTCAAATTTAAATATGTTTGTTTAGTTATAAGTTACTTTAAAATCAACGGTTACGTCTTTACCCGTTTTAATTGTTCCCATTAAAGCTGTTGGTGGTTTTACACTGTAAGTTGTCATGTCAATTTTTGTTTTTCCAGAAACTATTGCTTTTTTACCTACAATTTTAACTGCGAAAGTTTGATTGATTTTTTTGGTTACTCCTGAAATGGTTAAATCTCCTTGAGTTTCTACAGTAAAACTTCCAGCTGACGCTTCGGTAATTTTTGATACATTAGTTACTTTAAAATTAATTGTTTTATGAGTTTTACTATTTAAGGCCTTGTAAGTGTTATTATCCATTCCACTTTTACCACTTTTTAACTGCTCAACTTCTACAGTAAAATCTAAACTTTTAATTGCTTTTAAATCTCCAGCATCGATTGTCATAGTAGCTTTTCCATTCATTCCCTTTGCTTCAATTTCCCAATCGTGAACGTTTGACGTTCCTAAAACTTTTAATTTACTTTCTGCTAAAACTACCTTAGAATCTTGTGCAACTAAAGTGTTAAAATTACAAACTACTATTAAGAGTGTTAGTAATGTTCCGAACTGTGTTTTTAATTTGCTCATAATACCTAAAATTTATTGAATACTATTTGTTCTAATTTTATAGTACAAATTTCAGGCGAAAAAAAAATGTATTACATGACATTTGTCACGTTTATTAAAGAAAGTTTGAAGTAGATTGTTGGAAATTGTAACTTAATCGTTTGCGTAAAAAGAATAAAGATTATTAAAAATTAGGCTCCCAAAAATGTTTTTCAAAATCAATAATTTGATTTTCTACCACTTTTATTCCTTCATTCTCTAAAAGTTGCTGCATCAGATTTGTACCTTCAAAATGATGTTTTCCAGAAAGCATTCCAATTCTATTTACAACGCGATGCGCTGGGACATCTTCTAAATTGTGAGAAGCATTCATAGCCCAACCCACCATTCGTGCTGAACGTGCTGCACCAAGTGCTTTTGCAATGGCGCCATAAGAAGTTACCTTCCCTTCGGGAATTTGACGAACGATTTCATAAACGCGTTCAAAAAAGTTGTCGTTATTTGATTTTAATTTCGTCAAAAAATTAAAAAAACATTTTATAAAGAGATGAAACTGCAACAATCCCTGTTAGTGTTGCAATTAAAAAATTAATATTCTGAACTATAAAAGTAAGTTTATGTTCGATTTTCTTGAAGAATTTGGCATATAAATAAAACACAAAATAAGTTCCTGAAGCTGCTGCTAATGAAAACAAAAGAATAGAAATGATATCATATTGAAACAAATCTTTTGAAGACATCATTAAAGTAGTTAACGCATACCAAGGAATTGCAAACATATTAAAAGAAGATAATGCCATTCCATAAAGGAAACGATTTCTTTTTTTATCGATCTTCACTTCAATTTCTTTTTTCTTTTTGGCATTGAATCCCATTATGGTAAAAGCAATGGTTAACCCAATGAAAATAAAAGTCCCTATTTTCTTCAATCCTTCACTAAAAACGGGATTGGCATCTAAGAATTTTGCGAAATAAGTTCCTAAAAAACTTTGGATAAAAACCACTACAACCGCCCCTAAAGCAAAATTTAAGGCTTGTTTTTGACTTTCTTTGATGCTGATTTTAGCAATTGTCATATTTAACATACCTGGAATAATGATTCCGCCAATGGAAATTATCAAACCTAAAAAAATAGCTAAAAGAAATGTCATAAATTGATTTTTATCAAAATTAAGGAAGAATATTGAAATGAATGTAACAA
>JAHRWO010000245.1 GCA_019105125.1 Flavobacterium sp. | reverse complement strand
TTTTGCATCAATTGAAAATGCAACCATTTACCCAAATCCAGCAATCAATAACGAGGTTACAATTGCATCAGAAACTGAGTTAAAATCGATTGTTTTATATAACATCAACGGACAAATTATTCAAGAAATCAAAAATCCTATGCGAGTTGATAATTCTTATAAAGTAAATAATTTATCAAGTGGTTTTTATTTGGTTCAATTAGCTACTGAAAATGCAGTTGCAACTAAGAAAGTAATTGTGAACTAGATTTCAAATTATAAAATAAAAAAAGCCTTATCATTTATTTGATGAGGCTTTTTTTTATGAAACAAAAAGAGTGATAAAATATAAAATTCCATCACTCTTCTAACCTATTAACTAAAATATTTAATGACAATTGGCTTCTGATTGTACAAATAAACTCATATTACTTGGTGATAAATATGGAATATCTAACCCTAAACCTCTTATAATAAATAACATTCCTATAATTACCGCTACTAAAGGTATTGCTTTTTGAATGGTTCCTCTAAATGAGAAAGAAAGTAAATTAGAAACATAAACCACAGCAGCAAGCATTGGTATAGTTCCTATTCCGAATAAAATCATATACAAAACACTTAATGAAATACTTTGCATAGCAATTGCTCCAAAAAGCGCTACATAAACCATTCCGCAAGGTAAAAAACCATTCAATAATCCAATTGTGAATAACGATTTATAGCTTTTGTTTTTAAACTGTTGGCCTAAACTCGATTTTACTTTTGTAATGATTCTATAAATTGGTTTTGAAAAATTGTACTTGGCAAATACTCGTTCTGGAATTACCGCTACCATAATCATTAAAATCCCAACGATTATAGAAAGTTGTTGTTGCATTCCGGCTAAATAGAAAGTTCTTCCTAAAAGTCCAAAAATTAAACCTAAAGTCCCGTAAGCCGTTAATTTTCCAATATGATAGGTAATTATTTGTGTAATTTTTTTAGCTTCATTGCTTCTATCTACTGGTAACATCATAGCAATTGGACCGCACATTCCTATGCAGTGAAAACTACTAATTAAACCAAATATAAAAGCTGAGTATAACATAAACTTCTAATTCCAAATTCAAAAGAAAGAAATTATTCCATTCTAAACGAATCTTTGTTCAAATATTTCACACCATCATATTCCCAATCAATAGAAATGTCCCAAAGACCGCCAGCCAAATTACTTTTAGGTATGAGCAAATGTGGACTAGATAGTGAAATCGGAATTTCAAAATCTAATTTCTGACTTGACGGTCTGTATAAGGACACTTTTCCATTTATTTTTGAATAATCAAAATCAGCTGGAAATTGAATTTTAACTCCTTCTGCTGATTTTTCGATTGTTACTTTATTGATTAATGCATTTGCATTTTCTTGTTTTTCAATATCGCCTTGAACTAATGCTTCTTTTTTGTAATAATCCTCTACTACTAGTTCATGATCATATTTATCGTTAGATTGCACTTTAAAAACGTATGACAAAATAAATGTCATAAAAAGAGCAAAAGCAATAACAATTCCGGTTCCCCAATTAAATTTCATATGTTTAAATTTTATTTATCATTGGTAACATATGGTATCGCCTTTTAAATTATTGGTGTTTGCTTACGCAATTTTTTAGTGGCGATTTCATAGCTGTATTTTTTTAATTAAAGTTTCTTGGTCCTTGGAAATTAGTTGATGTTTCTTCAATCAATTTATCTCCATTATATAATTCCAATTTTAAATGAACTTTTTCTTCTTGTAATGAGTTTTCTGGAATATCAATATATAATGTTCCGCTTACTAAACCTTGTTTTGGCACCTTAATTACTGGACTTCCCACTAATTTTATTTCTCCTTTGTAATTGACAATTTTAACCGTTACTTGGTCAAATTCCTGTTCAGTTTTATTGACAATTTTATACGTATAGAAGTTACGAATGTTTTCTCCGTTGTGTTGGAACAATTGTCCTGACATTGGTAAGAAATTGGCTTCTACATCATTTCGTAAGAACAGCATTCCGATTAAAACGCCTACTAACAAAGTTAAAACAGCGATATAACCTTTCATTCGAAGGGTTAACTTAAACTTTTCTTTCTTAACGATTTCATCTTCACTTGCATAGCGGATTAATCCTTTTGGTAATCCTACTTTCTCCATAACGGTATCACATTCATCGATACAAGCGGTACAGTTAATACATTCTAACTGAGTTCCATTTCTGATGTCAATTCCTGTTGGACAAACTACCACACATTGGTTACAGTCGATACAATCACCATGACCTAATGCGGTTCTATCTTCACCGTTTCTCCATTTTTTTCTTCCGTTTGTGCCTTCTCCTCTTACATGGTCGTACGTTACGTTAATTGATTTATTATCCAATAAAACCCCTTGCATTCTTCCGTAAGGACAAGCAATAATACAAACTTGCTCTCTAAACCAAGCGAATACAAAATAAAATACGCCAGTAAAAATCAATAAGGCAATTAACGTACTTAAATTACTTGCTGGTCCTTCTGTAATCATTTTGATAAGTTCATCGCTACTAATTAAATACGCTAAAAAAACATTAGCAATGAAGAATGAAAAAATAAAAAAGATAGTCCATTTTGTTACTCTTTTTCTTATTTTTTCAGCATCCCATTTTTGTCTTTCTAATCGCATTTGAGCACCTCTGTCCCCGTCAATCCAATACTCGATACGTCTGAAAACCATTTCCATAAAAATAGTTTGCGGACAAAACCAACCACAAAAAATACGTCCAAATGCCACCGTAAATAAGGTTAACCCTACTACTCCAACGATCATTGAAATAACAAACAAATGAAAGTCCTGAGGCCAAAATGCAAATCCGAAAATACTAAAACGTCTTTCCATTACATTAAACATCAAGAATTGATTTCCTCCAATTTTGATGAAAGGAGATGCAATTAAAAATACCAAAAGAAAATAACTTAATAATTTTCTTTTATCATAAAAAGGTCCAGAAGGCTTTTTAGGATAGATAAAATTTCTTTTTCCTTCTGCATTAATTGTTGCAATGGTATCTCTAAAACTTTCGTCTGGTAAATTTGACATAATTATGCAATTTTTAGTTTAAAAAAGGTTTTGAGAATTTCCCAAAACCTTTTTTACTATTTTTATTTTTCTGTAGGAGCTTCAACTTTTGTAGAATCTACTACTGCTTCAGCTGCTGGCGCTGCCTCGGCTGTTTCTGTCCATATTTCTCCCTCAGCTGCTTTAGCATCTGGTGGATTAGTTCCTGCTAAAGTCAATATATAACTTGATACACTTTGGATATCTTTTGAAGATAAATTCGATTTCCAAGCTACCATTGAAGGGTTATTTTTACTTCCTTCAGATATAATTTTGAAAATATTTTTGATACCTCCACCATTAATCCAATGATTATCGGTTAAGTTAGGTCCCACTAAACCTCCACCATCTGCTTTATGACAAGCCGCACAAGCGTTGTTGAAAATTTCTTTACCTTTTGCTAAACTTTCAGCATCAGTAACAGCAACAACTGTTTCATAACTTATTTCTTCTGAAGCATCTTTTGGTAATTTCGATTTTTCTAATTCAGCTAATTCAATTTCTTTATTAAATTCTTCTGTTTGTGTATAATCTCCCACAACATGAAATCTTACTAAATATATTACCGAAAAAATAATAGTTCCATAGAATAAATATACCCACCATGGTGGTAGAACATTGTCTAACTCTTTGATACCATCGTAGTCGTGATCTAACATGATATCTTCTTCTCTTTCAATTTCTTTAGAGCGAGTTAATTTACTAACGATATTTTGGTACCATTTACTTTCAGTAAAAGAAACCGATTGTGCATTTGCTAATTGTTCTTTTTGCTCATCTGTTAATAAATGATAGGTTACTTTATCAACAGCGTCGATTACAATTTCGATTGCGATTAATAAAAATAGGAATACTCCTAAAAATAAAGCTACCATAGGAAACTTTATGAAGGCTGGTTTGTCTCCTGAATCGATAAAATATTCCAATGCTGCAAATACGACTGCAAACAGTAATGGAACTCTTACGTATGATGGAATTAATTTTTTCATATATTGAAAATTTTGATGTTACGAGAACCTGAACAACCATGAAACTACCCAAAAATTAAAAACATCATGGTTATTTCAGTTTCTCTCTTTTTATAATTATAACTATTCGTCGTTTAATGGCAATTCGCTAATTTCTTTGATTTTCTCTTTGCTGTATGTAAATGCCCAAACTGTGAACAAGACAAACGCTGTAAAGAAAATAGTTAACGAAATGATTGGATAAATATCTACTCCTGCAATAGTTTCCAAATTATGTTTAATGAACTTTAGCATAACTTTTATTTTTTAACTTGAGTATCTGTACCTAATCGTTGCAAGTAAGCAATTAATGCTACAATTTCTCTATCTTTTAATGGAGTAGTTGCATTTGCTCCAAAAGATTTCTTAATATCTGGGTTAGCTAACAAGTTTGCTTCAATTTTGCTTGCTTGTTCATCCATGTGTTTAAGTGCGTTATTGATCT
>JAHRWO010000268.1 GCA_019105125.1 Flavobacterium sp. | reverse complement strand
GTATGCTGATATGAACAGGCTGCGCAACCATTTACTTCGGTTACTGCTAATTGCAAACGTTCTAAGAAATGGCTGTCAACTAATTTGCTTTTATTATTTCCAATCAGTTTTAAGATTGCCCTTGGAACAAAAGCAAATGAACGATACAGTTCCCATAAACTGAACTTACGTTTAAATTCATTTCTTTGGATTACTGACTCCGACAGACTTCCTATTTTTGTCATACGTAACTGTTTTTAGTTGTAATTCGGTGTGCAACCGCGTGAGCGCTAACGTTTTAGAGCTTGCCAAAGTGGCAATTTTAGCACTTGCTTTCAAACGAAGCCGACACTTCAAGTTGAAGACCGAACTCCAAATTTAGTAAATAATTTCAATCAGAGACGTTATTTTGCCGCTCTTGCAAAACTGTTTGTTGTAACGGAGGTTTTTCTGGCTAATGTGCTTAGTTCACTTATATTTGATCTCTTGTAGATTTTGTAAATTTTTGTACCCACTGACTGATTTTTTTAACAAAAAAGCATTAAATTTACAAAGGATTCATTTTAAATATTTTAAAGAAAATGCACACGTTAACATCTTCAAGAAATAACAAACTAATGTGCTGATTTACAGAATAATAATCACAAGATTCTCATAAAAACTTCCGTTTTAGCACTCTATTTTAAACTATTTAAAAAAAACAAAAAATGAAAAGAAAAAATAAAATTACAGCAATGCTTTTAGCTTTTGGAACAATTTTAATGCTTAACTCTTGCGCTTCTATTCCTAAAAAGGCAAAACCTGTAGGAAACTTTGATGTCAAGCGTTATTTAGGTACTTGGTACGAAATCGCTCGTTTTGATTTCCGATTTGAAAAGAATTTAGACAACACCTCAGCACAATACAAATTAGACAAGAATGGGAATGTTATTGTATTAAATAGTGGTTATAATTTCATTAAGGAAGAGTGGAAAAAGGCGGTTGGTCTGGCAAAATTCAGAGGAGACAAAAATTTAGCAGCTCTAAAAGTGAGTTTTTTCGGGCCCTTTTACTCAGGTTACAATGTCGTGGCATTGGACGAGAACTATCAGTATGCTTTAATTGCCGGAAAAAATCTGGATTATTTATGGATTTTATCAAGGACAAAAAGTATTCCTGAAGACATTAAAACAAACTATTTACAAATTGCAAAGGAAATTGGTTATGATACAACAAAATTGATTTGGGTAAATCATGACAAAAGTGACAACCCCTACTTTGAATGAACGATAAAATATCCATATTTTGGTTTCGCAGAGATTTGCGCCTTGAAGATAATATCGGGTTGCATCAAGCACTTTCATCAGGTAATCCTGTATTGCCTGTTTTTATTTTTGACAAAACTATTTTAGGTAAGTTAGATAATAAAAAGGATAGAAGAGTTGATTACATTCATCAGGCTGTTTCAAAAATAAATTTGAAACTGAAAGAGTTAAATACCACACTCAACACATTTTACGGAAATCCAATTGAAATATTTAAACAGCTTTCTGAAAAATACTCGATTCAAAGTGTTTTTTGCAATCGAGATTATGAACCTCAAGCCATTAAAAGAGATACAGTGATATATGAGTTTTTTAAAGAGAAAAATATTCCTTTCAAAGCATTCAAAGACCAAGTAATTTTTGATAAAAATGATGTTTTAAAAAATGATGGAAATCCCTATACAGTTTACACACCTTATTTTAAAAAATGGAAAGTACTCTTAACAGCAGAAAAACATCGTTCTTATAATTCAGATTTCAGTAATTTTTACCAGCAAGATTTCTCTATAATTCACTCATTAAATGAGATTGGTTTTGAAAAAACGAATTTTACTTTTTCAAAACCAATTTTAGATGCTTCAATCATTGATGAATATGATAAATTCAGAAATTATCCTGCAATGCAAAGAACCACACAATTAGGAACTGCCCTCCGATTTGGGACAATAAGTGTTCGCAAATGTGTGGATTTCGCATTAAATCACAACCAAACTTGGTTAAAAGAATTAATTTGGCGAGAGTTTTTCATGCAAATCCTGTATCATTTTCCACAAGTGGTTAATCAATCTTTTAAAGCTAAATACGATTTCATTAAGTGGCGAAACAATGAACAGGAATTTGAGTTATGGTGTAAAGGTGAAACTGGCTATCCCATTGTGGATGCAGGTATGCGTCAGCTCAATGAAACGGGTTATATGCACAACCGGGTCCGGATGATTGCTGCAAGTTTCTTGTGTAAGCATTTGCTCATTGATTGGCGTTGGGGCGAAGCTTATTTTGCTGAAAAATTAAACGATTACGACTTGTCTGCCAACAACGGTAACTGGCAATGGGTAGCAGGTTCGGGTTGCGATGCAGCTCCTTATTTTAGAGTTTTTAATCCAACACTTCAAACTGAGAAGTTTGATAAGAATTTGGAATATATCAGAAAATGGCTTCCTGAATTTGGTACCGAAAACTATCCTAAACAAATTGTAGAACATAATTATGCAAGAGATAGAGCGTTGAAAATATATAAAAGCGCATTAAAAGAAGAATTATGATAACTTATTTTGAGTTTTTTATAAAAATAGGATTTGTCCATGCGGTATTACCATCTTTATCTGTCACTTCGCACCTTACCCACTTTGGCTTCTTTTTGCTCAAATCCCACTCGGCAGTTTGTAAATCCTCTCCGTTTTCAGCCTTAAAAACTATACCATTCCCATCTCCACTTGTCCTAAATGCAATTTTCTTAACCGAGGAACATTCTATTTTTATTTTCATATCGCTGCCCATT
>JAHRWO010000236.1 GCA_019105125.1 Flavobacterium sp. | reverse complement strand
AAGTACGGTTTTAGAAATTGCAAAAAACAGATTCCCATTTCAAGGAGGAATTATTAAAGGAAGTTTTTCATTACCAAGTTTTGGGGAGAATTTCGATGCTGAAAAAGGAATTACTAACGAAGAATTAAAAAATGAATTCGTAAAAATTGTTAATTCAATCGAATTCTAATAAAAATGTTATTTTTGCCATTCAAGAAAAACTTGAAACTTTAAACTTGAAACAAAATTTATGAAAGCATACGTATTTCCGGGTCAAGGCGCTCAATTCACAGGAATGGGTAAAGATTTATATGAAAACTCACCTTTGGCTAAAGAATTATTTGAAAAAGCGAATGATATTTTAGGATTTAGAATCACTGATATCATGTTCGAAGGGACAGCTGATGAATTAAAAGAAACTAAAGTAACGCAACCAGCGGTTTTTTTGCACTCTGTTATTTTAGCAAAGGTTTCTAATATTCAACCCGATATGGTAGCGGGGCATTCTTTAGGAGAATTTTCTGCTTTGGTTGTAAATGGCACTTTATCTTTTGAAGACGGATTAAAATTAGTTTCTCAAAGAGCTATGGCTATGCAAAAAGCTTGTGAAATTAAGCCTTCTACTATGGCAGCCGTGTTAAACTTAGAAGATAAAATTGTAGAAGATATATGCGCTTCAATAGATGGCGTTGTAGTAGCTGCAAATTACAACTGCCCAGGTCAATTAGTAATTTCTGGAGAGTACAAAGCTGTAGAATTAGCATGTGAAAAAATGAAAGAAGCTGGCGCAAAACGTGCGTTAATTTTACCTGTAGGCGGTGCTTTTCACTCACCGATGATGGAACCAGCTAGAGAAGAATTAGCAGCAGCTATAGAAGCGACAACTTTTTCTACTCCAACTTGCCCGGTATATCAAAATGTTACAGCAAACGCTGTTTCTGATGCAGTAGAAATTAAGAAAAACTTGATTTTGCAATTAACCGGAGCAGTTAAATGGACACAATCGGTACAACAAATGATTGCCGATGGAGCTACAAGCTTTACAGAAGTTGGTCCAGGTAAAGTATTAGTTGGATTGGTTAATAAAATTAACAAAGAAATAGAAACAATTTCGTTGTAAAATAAATAGAACAACAAATAAAAAAGGGATGATTAAATAATCCCTTTTTTATTTAATTAAGCTTATCCGTTTATAGCTTCAACTTTAATTTCGTTATCTTTAAGCATGTCCTTCAACATGTTTTCAATGCCATTTTTCAAAGTAAAAGTTGAAGATGGACAACCACTACAAGCACCTTGTAAAACTACTTTTACTCGTTTTTCTTCTGGATCAAAAGATTCAAACATGATATTTCCTCCATCACTTTGAACGGCAGGCTTTACATATTCCTCAATAATATTGATAATTTGTTGAGAAGTAACATCCAATGCATCAAAATAAGCTTCTTGTTGTTTTTGATGAATATCAGTTTTTACAATTGCGCTTTCATCAATAACTTCATTACCATTTTCAATATATTCTTTAATGAAAGTTCTTAATTCTAAAGTAATTTCATCCCACTCAGTTACAGCAAACTTTGTTACAGAAATGTAATTTTCGTCGATAAAAACTTCTTTAACAAAAGGAAACTTAAATAATTCTTTTGCTAATGGTGAAGCTAAAGTTTCATCGATATTTTTGCACTCAAGAGCTGTTTTAGTTAACAATTTATTACAAACAAATTTTAAAACAGTGGGATTTGGAGTAGTTTCAGCATAAACGGTAGTGGGAACTTTTTTTCCCTTATTTTCATCTTCTGTAATTACTATGCCACCGTTTGAAATAAATTCATTTATTTGATCAGCAACATCCTGTTTTACATCTTCCCATTCTACAATTGAAAATTTTTCTATTGCTATAAAGTTTGCGGAAATATAAACTGTTTTCACAAATGGCAGAAAGAAAAGCTGCTTTGCTAAAGGAGAACGTTTTGTTTCATCAATATTTTTAAACTCAAAATTTTCAGTTCTACTTATAATCTCATCCAATTCAAATTTCAAAATTGATGGATTATTGGTGTTTTTAATATCTGTAACTTTCATTTTTTAATTTTTTTCAAAGATACAAACTAAAAAAAATGTAACGTAAAGTTTTATTCAGAGAGATTTATTATTTAACTTTTTATTAATTATTATGGAAATAATTCTTTTAAAAAAACTACTTCTCATTTTAATTTCATTTTTTTTGTTCAAAAAAGAAATAATATTTAATACGAATTGAAAAAGAATACCAAAAATTTATATCTTTGGCAAGTTCGTATTTCTATAAATTAAAGTACGAATTAACTGCGTTAAAATCAGTTGCCCTATTTATTTATACAAACAATAACTACAATGAATTTTAAAAAGAGTTATTTAATTTTAGCATTTTTATTGACACAATTTTCTTTTTCACAAGAAGGAATAGCTGTTTATTCTGATTATCTATCTGATAATTACTATTTAATTCATCCCTCTATGGCAGGTGCTGCTAATTGTGGAAAAATAAGATTAACAGGACGTCAACAATGGTTTGGACAAAACGAAGCCCCTTCATTACAAACAGCGAGTTTTAATACTTCGCTAGGTGAAGAAGGAACCTCAGGTATTGGAATGATTATGTTTAATGATAAAAATGGTTATCATTCTCAAAAAGGAGCTAAATTAACTTACGCACACCATTTAAGATTTTCAAGAAACACCATAGATTTAAATCAATTATCATTCGGCTTAAGTACAGCATTTGTTCAAAGTACTTTAGATGGATCTACATTTACTGGAAATGACCCTGTTATTGTTCCTGGAGTAATTCAAAAAGATGCTTATTTTAACGTTGATTTAGGAATGTCTTATTTCTATTTAGATTTCTTTACTCATGTTACTGTTAAAAACTTTTTAGCAAATCAAAGAAGAGAATTGTATTCTGAAGGATTTGAATCTGACAACTTATCAAAAATCCTATGGAGCGTTGGTGCAACTTTTGGTGACGAATCTAGAATTTTATTCGAGCCTTCATTAATGTACCAAAGAGTTTCTCAAACAAAAGAATCTTCTATTGACTTTAATTTAAAAGTTTATAAAGGTTTAGACTTTGGAAGAGTTTGGGGTGCCTTATCGTACAGAAGAGGTATTGACAGTGCTGAATATCCTGGTGGTAGACAAAACCTTCAGTGGATTTCGCCAATTGTAGGTGTTAACTACAAGAATTTTATGGTTTCTTATACCTATTCGCATGTTATGGGAGATATAAAATTTGATAACGGTGGTTTTCATCAAATCACTCTTGGTATCAATGTTTTCTGTAAAGATAAATTATGGGATTGTAACTGCCCTGCGGTTAATTAATATCACTAAAAACAAATATATTTGTCCCGATTATTCGGGACATTTTTTTTAAAGAAATAAATTATGCTAATTAAAGAAGTTAACGGTAAATATCCTCAAATTCCTGAGGATTGTTACGTAGCAGAAAATGCAACTATTGTTGGGGAAGTATCTTTTGGTTCAAATTGTAGTGTGTGGTTTAATGCCGTTGTACGAGGCGATGTAAATTCCATCACCATTGGAAATAAGGTAAATATCCAAGACGGAGCTGTAATTCATTGTACGTATCAAAAACATCCCACAGCGATTGGGAGCAATGTTTCAATAGGTCACAACGCAATAGTTCATGGATGTGTGATAAATGATAATGTTTTAATAGGAATGGGTGCCATAATAATGGATAATTGCGTAATTGAAAGCAATTCAATCATTGCAGCAGGTTCAGTAGTTACACAAAATACTGTAGTAGAATCGGGTTGTATTTACGCAGGTATTCCTGCTAAAAAAGTAAAAGACATTAATCAAAGTGACTTTGCAGGTGAAATCGAACGCATTTCAAACAATTATGTGATGTATTCAAATTGGTTTAAAGAATAATTAAAAATTCTTGTAAATCACCTTTTGCTCGTAATATAAAAGCTTTTCTAAAACTTCAGGCTCGCTATTCGTGTAGAATATTTGCGAGCTTTTTTTATCTGAATCATTAATTAGACTCAATGACTCCAATATTCTTTTTGTTTGTTTTGCTACAGCTTCTCCTGAATCTATAATTTGAATGTGAGAGGGAATTAATTTTTTGATTTGGGGGATCAAATAAGGATAGTGACTGCAACCTAAAACCAAATAATCTATGTTTTTTTCAACCATTGGTGTAAGATAGCTTCTTAACAACTCCTCCATTTCAGGAGAATTAATATCTCCGTTTTCTATTAATTGAACCAACCCATGCCCAATTTGCTCAATAATTTTAACATCAGGATGATTGGAAACGCTTTTATGAAACAACTCACTATTTAAAGTTCCTTTAGTAGCTAAGATGCCTATTGTTTGCGTTTTAGATTGTAATGCTGCAGGTTTTATGGCAGGTTCTATTCCTATAAAAGGGACATCATACTTAGTTCTTAATTCTTTAATAGCATTAGTTGTAGCTGTATTACAAGCCACTACAATAATTTTACAATTTTGATTTAGAAGAAATTCAGTGTTCTTTACACTTAAAAGTAGAATTTCCTCTTTAGATTTTAGTCCATAAGGTGCATTTTTGCTATCGGCAAGATAAATTGTGTTTTCATTGGGTAATAGCGAATGAACCTCTTTCCAGATAGAAGTTCCTCCTACTCCCGAATCAAACAATCCTATGGGGTTTTCTTTGTTCATTTAAAACAAAAATAAAAAAAACTGCTCAATCACAAACAAGACTGAGCAGTTTTTAAATAAGATTTTTATTTATATTAAAATCCTAATTCTTTTTTAACATCAGCTAATAGATCAATTCCGCCTTCTGCAAATAGAACTCCTGAACCAGTTGTAGCATCTAAAACATAGTTAACACCTTTAGCTTTAGCTACTTTTTGGATTGCTTTTTGAGCTTTCTCCATGATTGGCTTGATTAAGTCCATTTCTTTTTGCCCTAATTCTTTTTGAGCTGTTTGTTGAAATTGTTGGATACGATTCCCCATATCTTGCATTTCTTTAGAACGAGTATCATTTAAAGCATCACCAGCAGTTGCAGATTCTTGTTCGTATTTTTGCAATTTTGTTTGATATTCAGTAACCATATTTTTGTAATCTTTGTCATAAGATTCCTGAATTTTCTTCATTTGATCTTGTGCTACTTTCATTTCAGGCATAGCTGTCATTAAAGCTTGTACGTCTATATGTGCCACTTTTGATTGAGCTGAAACCTGAGTTCCAATAAAAAGTACGATTGCGATTGCTAAAGTTTTTAATTGTTTCATTTTTAATTGTAAAATTTAAGTTATTTAATCTTTATTCTCTGTTTCTGTTTTTTGTTCTTTTGCTTTTTTAGCAGCTTCTCTATCTTCTGCTATTTTTTTCTTTTTTTCATCTAAAGCCTTTTTACGATCTTCTAATTTTTTATTTCTATCATCAATTGCTTTTTGTCTAATTTCTGCCGCTGTAGGCTTAGTAATAGTATTTTCTTTTTCGGTTGTTTTAACGTTCTTTTCTACTTCATCTGGATTATTTTTATTCTCTTCTGAAGATTTATTTTCAATTACTGTGCCACTTTTTTTCGCATTGCGCTCTTCGATCATTTTATTTCTCTTTTCAGTTGCCTCTGCTTTCTTTTTTTCCATGGCTTGTTTGCGCTCTTCGATCAGTTTTTCTCTTGCAGCTTTTCTTTCTTCTAAAAGTTTTTGTCTTTCTGTATATTCAGGATTATCTTCAAGTGCTTCTTCAAGTGCTTCTTTAGCTTCTTGCGCTTTCAATTGTTTTTTTGTCATTTCTTCTCTTTTTTGAGAAGCGCTTAATTTTCGCACCACAAAATCACTGATATCATATCTTTGAGCTGCAAATAGCATGGTTAAATCTGACGATTTGTCAAAAATAAAATCATATTTTCTTTGTTCTGCAACATCTTGAATAATGGTAAAAATTTGATCTTGGATAGGCTTTACCAAAACTGATTTTTGAACAATTAAATCGCCTTTTGGTCCGAAACGTTTTTCCTGATAATCCAAAAGCTCTGTTTCAGCAAATGCTATTTCTTGCTCTCGTTCTTCAATTAATTCTCTAGTGAGTAAGACACGTTCCGTTTTAAGTACGTCTTTTAATTTATCTATTTCATTTCTTTTGACTTCAATTTCTTGCTTCCATTTTTGTGCTTTTTGTTCTAGTTGATTTAGAGCATTAGCATAATCTGGTACTTTCTCTAGAATATATTCCATATCGATATACCCGATTTTAACACCTCTAGCCGTTTGAGCGAAAGATGTTAACGAGGTGAAAGCAATTATAAAAAGTAGTTTTTTCATTTTAATCATTTTATGGTCTTCAAATCTAAGATTTCATTACACTTGTTTATTAAACGCAATTTAATTCAAAATATTTTTACGAATTTAACAAAAAAGCACTAACAAAACTTAAAATTGTTGTCCAATAATAAAGTGGGTTTGCCAACCACTTTTAGGTCCATTGATATTAGACGGATTTGAAAAATCAGGAATAGCATCAAAACCATGTGCAAAGTCGATCCCTAATAATCCGAAAGCTGGCATGAATACTCGAAGACCAAGACCCGCAGAACGTTGCAATTTAAATGGATTATAATCTTTAAACTCGTTAAATGCAGCACCCGCTTCTAAGAAAGTCAATGCGTAAATAGACGCTGATTGATTCATGGTAATTGGGTATCTTAACTCAACTGAGAATTTATTATAAACGGTTCCACCATCAATTGAAGATAATGAGTTGTTAGGATAACCTCTTAACTGAATAATTTCTCTACCATCTAATGCAAAATTCGCCAAACCATCACCACCTACGAAAAATCTTTCAAATGGTACCAATCCTCTATCTGGATTGTAAGCGCCCATAAATCCAAATTCTGCATTTGTTCTCAATACTAATTTTTGGTAAACACGGGTATAAGAATCGGCTTTAAATTTAACTTTATAATATTCTAACCAATTGAATTTTTTCTGATCAACTTTACTTTGATTCACCGCTGCATCTGCAGGATCATCTACATAAAATACCGATACAATATTACCGTTTGCATCATAATTAGCCCCAATAAAATCCCCTGGAACAGGAACCCTATCGTTAACAGGAACTACGTTATAACCAGCCGTTTCACTAAATCGTAATTTATAATTTACATCATTTTCTAAGTTGCGATAATCTACTCCATTTAAAAGCGAATAAGGCGGTGTGAATTTTCCAGAAATACTGAATTCAGAACCTGATGTTGGGAAAATTGGATTTACTGCTTTACTGTTTCTAGTTAAGGCTATGGTATAAGCTAAGTTCTTAGACGAACCATTACCAAAAGTAAACAGTCCGGTATTATAATTATTTAAATCATAATATTGAAAAGAAAGCGCTTGTGACAAAACGAAGTAATCATCTGGCACAGTTAAACGTTTAGCTAATCCAACCGTTAATGAGGTAATATTAAAACTTTGACTTCTGTTAACATCTCTTGATCTGAAGTTGAACAAATACTGTTTACTATGAGAGATAGAAGTTGAGAAACTTACAGGTTTTTTCCCTCCAAACCATGGCTCTGAAAAAGACAAACTATACGTTTGAAAGTAAGTACTACCTTGTAAACGCAAAGCCATTTTTTGTCCATCACCCATTGGTAATGGCTTATAAGCGTCTTTTTTGAACATATTTCGAGCCGAGAAGTTATTGAACGAAAGACCTAGTGTTCCGATGAAGCCTCCTCCACCATAACCTCCTTGTAATTCAATTTGGCTAGATCCTTTTTCTACCACATTAAACTGAATATCTACAGTTCCCGCTTGTGGGTCTACATTTTTAAAATCAGGCTTAATTGATTCTGGATCAAAAAATCCTAACTGACCGATTTCTCTAATAGAACGAACTAGATCTTCTTTACTATATTTTCTACCTGGTTTCGTTCTTAATTCTCTGTAAATAACATGGTCATTGGTTTTATCATTTCCAACAACGGTAATCTTGTTAAAGTAAGCGATAGGCCCTTCAGTAATTCTAATTTCAAAATCGATTGTATCGTTTACGGTTCTTACTTCCACAGGATTGATGCTTGAAAATAAGTACCCGTTATTTTGATACAAGTTAGTTAAATCTTCACCATCTGGTTTTGATTGATCTGCAATTCTTTTTTGTAAAATAGTACCGTTGTAAACATCTCCTTTTTTAATTCCTAGAATAGAATTCAACTGACGATCGGTATAAATAGTGTTACCTAAATAGCGAATATCGCCAAAAAAGTATTTTCTTCCTTCTTCCAATTTTACATTTATGGAAATGGTATTGGATTTCTTATCATAAAACACAGAATCCGATATAATTCTCGCATCACGATTTCCTCTTTCTTTGTATTTATCAATCACAGACACCAAATCTTCTTTGTACTTATCTTTGATGTATTTAGATCTTTTAAAAACTCGGATAGGATTTCGTTGTTTCGTATTTTTAAATGCTTTTCTAAGCTTAGCATCACTAATTTGATTATTACCTTCAAATGCAATGTTTTTTATTTTTACTTTATCACCTTTGTCAATATTAACAACCATTTTAACCTCTGTCTCTACACTATCAGAAATGGTGTTAATTGAAACTTTGGTTTGATAAAATCCTTCTTTCTTGTATTTGTTCTCGAAGTAATTTTTAGTTGTAGTAATTAAATTTTCGTTTACAATCTTTCCTTTTTTAAGATCAGCTTCTTTAATTAATTCATCTACTTTACCTTTTTTAACTCCTTGAATTTTAACATCTGATAATTTAGGTAATTCGTTGATATTTAATTCTAAGTAAATACTATCCCCTTTTATTTCGTTTACATAAAAGTTTACATCAGAAAACAATCCAAGTTTCCATAATTTTTTAATAGCATTACTAATATCTTGTCCCGGCACAATGATCTGTTGCCCTTTTTCTAACCCTGTGAAAGTAGTAACTGTTTGCTCGTTATAACTTATTTTACCAGTAACGTCAATTTTAGCTAATATATATGATTTACCACTTTCTAAATTTGTTTCTTGAGCAAAAAGCGAAGAACTAAATAATATTGTTAATAATGTAAATAATTGTAATCCTTTTTTCAACATTTCTTTAAGGTATAATTTGTTCGCTTGTTTTTCCAAATCGGCGTTCACGTTTTTGATAACTAATAATTGCTTCATACAAATGATTTTCCGAGAAATCAGGCCATAATACTTCGGTAAAATAAAACTCTGCATAAGCTATTTGCCAAAGTAAAAAATTACTTATTCTATGCTCACCACTAGTTCTAATAACCAAATCAACATCTGGCAAATTGTGAGTGTAAAGATGCTGATTAATAATTGATTCATCAATAGCCTCTTCGGAAATTATATTATTTTTAACTTTGTGAGCAATTTTTTTAACAACTTGAATAAGCTCTTCTCGAGAGCCATAACTAAGTGCCAAAGTAAGTGTCATTCTAGTATTTTCTGAGGTCTTTTCTATAACCTCTTGCAATTCTTTTTGTACACCTGAAGGTAAATTTGTTAAATTACCAATAGCATTTAATCGAATATTATTTGACTGTAAAGTCTTAATTTCTTTCTTTAATGATGAAACTAAAAGTTTCATTAAAGTATCTACTTCAACTTTCGGACGGTTCCAATTTTCAGTTGAAAATGCATATAAAGTTAAATTCTTGACGCCTAATTTTGCACATGACTCCACAGTTACTCGAACAGATTTGGCACCATTTTCATGTCCAAATGCTCGAAGCATTCCTTTCCGTTTTGCCCATCTCCCATTCCCATCCATGATAATGGCTAGGTGCTGAGGCAGATGTTCTTTATTTATTTGATCTAATAATTCCATTTTATTCTGCACAAAAACATGGGTTTTTACCAAATGTATAGGTTAATGTTAATCCCGAAAAAACATACCAATCGTTACTGTTTTTATTTCCAAAACGCAAGGTTTCAAAGTTATTGTTTTTTGGATTACTACCATCTAAATTATCAGTAAATGTGTATCTAAAACCCACTTCGGCTGCCAATACAAATCTTTCAAATAGTCTGGCTTTTACACCAAAAATCATAGGAATAGCAAAGGCACCACTTTGATAATCTTCTTTACTGTTATTATCTAAAATATAAATTTCGTCATATATCGCATAACTTAATCCAGAATATACGTAAGGACTAATTTTGCGATCACCATCATGCAAATCAAAATCTAAAAAATTAAATTCTAAACCTGCAGAAAACTCTTTAACTCCATTTTCAAATGCATTTCCTCTCAAATTTCTACTAGGAACATCACTATCTAAATCATTAGAAGTTAATTTTCCTTGAGTATACGAAAATCGATAAGCATGTCTTGGACTTTTGTTCCATTTGTATAAAATTCCAAACCCTGCTTTGTTAGGCGCTACGTAATCTGTGGGACCAATATCTCCAATATAATTAACCCCTCCAATGAACAAGCCCAATTCGTTAATTTGAGAATGTGCTCGGAAACCGCATAAAATCAGAAATGTATAAATTAAAAGGTATCTCATTTTTTCAAATAGTTTGCAAATATAACAATATTGATTTCTTATCCCTATTTTAAGGATTTTTTTTGTCACCTAATTGCAATTTAAAACGTTAAAAAATGAAAAATGATATAAAAAATGAATTTAATTTCTTTTGTCAACACCCCAAAGTAATTTTTTACGAATAGTGTTCAGAAAAGATTCTTGCTTAAATTCAATTATAGATATAGTAAATGGGGATTTTTTAATTTTGACAATGGTATCTTTAGAAACAGTAGAAATTCGAGAATCCAAAGAAACTAAAAATTGCTCTTCTCTTCCAGATATTCTTAATTCAATTTCTGTATCATCTGTAATTACCAGCGGCCTAGCATTTAAATTATGGGGAGCCATAGGTGTTATTACTAAACTTTCAACATTTGGAGTAAGAACAGGTCCTCCACAACTTAAAGAATACCCTGTAGATCCTGTAGGGGTTGAAACAATCAAGCCATCTGCCCAGTAGGACGTTAAATATTCACCATTTAAATAGGTTTCTATTGTAATCATCGATGTGGTATCTTTTCGGGCAACCGTGACTTCGTTTAAAGCAAAATCTAAATCACAAAAGTTTTTATACTCTGGAGTAGTTTGAACACTTAATAAGGTTCTTTTTGAAATAGCATAATCGTTATCTAATAATTTTTGTAAAAGAGGTTCAATATTATCAAATTGGATTGTTGCTAAGAACCCTAATCTTCCTGCGTTAATTCCAATGATGGGAATGTTTTTATCTCTAACAAATGTAGCTGCTTTTAGAATAGTTCCATCTCCACCAATACTGATCAAAGCTTTAAAATCATTATTTAGTGTTTTGTGGCAGGAATAGGTTTCGTAGTTTTTTGTAACGATATTTTTTTCTTTAAGAATAGCTAAAAAATGTGATTCAAAAGCGATTTCAATTTGCTTTGATTCTAAAAACGAAAGCACTTTCTGTACCGTTTCTGCTGTACTTGTTTGATAATATTGGCCAAATAATGCTATTTTCATTGCGTACTATATTAAATGTTTAGGTATTTATCTAAATAATCTGAACGCTCTTTTAGGCTATTTAAATAGGAGTCTTCTTGATGTTCCGAAATAATCTCATATTCATAACGTCTGAAAGTTTGAATAATATCGTTCAAGCCACTTTGACTAATTTTTACAGTAATTTCTACTTTATTTCCAACAACATTTGAAATAAACAATCCTAATATTTTAGCATTATTACTTTCAACAATCTGAACCACTTGACTCATTGAAAATTTATCTGATTCTTTTTCAACCACAACAATTCCGCCTTTTTCCTTTAAAAAGGGTGTTTCATGAAAAAAACGAATCACATCTTCTAATTCATAATAGCCTAAATAATTATTTTTTTCATCCAAAACGGGAATCAAATTACTTTCATTTATAGCAAATACCTCTAAAACATCGAGCCATATGGTAGTCGTTCGAACAAAAAATCGTTCAAAATGAAATCGATTATTATTAATAATAGTATCGCTATTTAAAAGCTCCACACTCTCTTTACTTACACAACCTATATATACTCCATTTTCTGTAACAGGAAAATGAGTGTAAGGAAAATCTAAAAACAAATCCTGAGCATCAACTATAGAATCCGAGTGCTTTAGGGGTTTAATTTCGTTATTGATATAGCTTAGTAAATTATTCATTAAATTTAAGATAAAAAATATATCGCAAAATAATCAAAAAATACCATATGCTAGCTAACTTATACTTTGTATTTTTGTGTAAATTATAAATTATTATGACAAAGCTATCAGTTAATATTAATAAAATCGCTACACTTCGCAACTCAAGAGGAGGAAATGTCCCTGATTTATTGAAAGTTGCAAAAGACATTCAGCAATTTGGTGCCGATGGAATCACCATTCATCCAAGACCAGATGAAAGACACATTCGTTATCAAGATGCACGCGATTTAAAATCGGTTGTCTACACAGAATATAATATTGAAGGAAATCCACAACATAATTTTATTGATTTGGTTTTAGAATGTAAACCAACACAAGTTACATTGGTTCCAGATGCTATAGGTGCTTTGACCTCAAATGCAGGTTGGGATACCATCAAACACCAATCTTATTTGTCTGAGGTAATTCAAGAGTTTCAACGTAATGGAATTCGAACTTCTATTTTTGTAGATGCAGATGAAAGAATGATTGAAGGAGCAAAAGCAACCGGAACAGAAAGAATTGAATTGTATACCGAATCTTTTGCGCACGAATATGGTTTGGGAAATAAAAGCGGAATTGAGCCTTATGTAAAAGCGGCAATCAAGGCAAATGAATTGGGATTAGGAATTAATGCTGGTCATGATTTGAGTTTGGACAATATTAAGTTTTTCAAAGATAATATTCCAGGATTACTGGAAGTTTCGATTGGCCATGCTTTAATTTCGGAGTCCTTATATTTAGGATTGGAAAATGTAGTGAATATGTACCTTCAAAAATTAAAATAAGATGTTATTACATTCAAGAATAGAAGGCGAAGGAAAGCCATTGGTTATTATTCATGGTTTTCTGGGAATGTCAGACAATTGGAAAACTCTAGGAACTCAATTTGCTAATGAAGGTTTCCAAGTTCACGCTTTAGATTTACGAAATCACGGTAAAAGTTTTCATTCCGAAGATTTTTCATATGAAATCATGGTAGAAGATGTTAAGCAATATTGTGATTATCATAATTTAAAAGATATCAATATTATCGGGCATTCGATGGGCGGAAAAGTTGCAATGCTTTTAGCAACAACTTATCCTGAATTGGTTTCTAAATTAATAGTAGCGGATATTGGTCCAAAATATTATGCGCCACATCACCAAACCATTTTGGCAGCATTGAATGCAGTTGATTTTGCTAAAAAACCGAGTAGAGGAGAAGTGGAAGAAATTGTTGCAGGATACATTAAAGATTTCGGAACCCGACAGTTTTTACTGAAAAATTTATATTGGGCTTCTCCGGAGCAACTTGCATTTCGTTTCAATCTAAAAGTTTTTAATGAAAAAATCGAAACTATCGGAACAGCTTTGCCTTTTGACAACACTTTTAGTAAAGAGGCTCTTTTTTTAAGAGGAGATAAATCAGATTACATTTTAGATGGTGATTTTGAAACAATCTATCATCATTTTCCAAAAGCAAAAATTGAAAAGGTAAAAAATGCAGGACATTGGTTGCATGCTGAAAATCCAAAAGATTTTTTTAACTACGTGATAGATTTTATTAAATAATTCATCAAAAAATTATGCATGCATAATTTTTTCGTTAAAAAAATTGTAAAATTCATATTTTGTTTTAATTTTGAAGTTAAGATTTTACAAACAAAGAAAAAACTAACACATTTTTACATTATGAGAAAATTACTTTCTTTAACATTATTGGCTTTGGCTGGCTCTACTGCTTTTGCAGGCGGATATAGAGTTAGTATTCAAGGTCAAAAGCAATTAGCTATGGGACACACGGGTGTTGCTGTGGTTAATAGTGCTGAGGTTGCTTTCTTCAACCCTGCGGGTATGGCTTATTTAGACAAAAAATTCAATTTATCTGTTGGGGCGAATGGGTTGTTTGCGAAGACAAAGTTTCAAGAGAGTGTATTCAATACTACTGCATCTACTGAAAATTTTGGAACACCATTTAGTTTATATGCTACTTATAAAATTAACGATTGGTTTACAGCAGGTTTAGCGGTTTACACTCCTTATGGTAGCGCTGTTGAATGGGATCAAAATTGGCAAGGTGCCTATTTGGTTAATAATATTGATTTACAAGCTATTTTTGTTCAGCCAACTATTTCTGTGAGAGTTGGAGAACATTTTAGTGTCGGTGGTGGGCCAATTTACGCAACAGGTTCTGTAAATTTCAATAGAAATTTGTATGCCTCAAATGGGACGTTTCAGGTTAATGGAAATCCAACAGATTTAACTTTGGATGCAAAAGGTATTTCGGCTTGGGGATACACTTTAGGTATGATGTTTAATCCTACTGATAAATTGCGTTTGGGTATGAATTATCGTTCAGAAATCATTATGGAAGCACGCGATGGTGATGCTAATTTTTCTGACGTACCAGTCTTTGCACAATCATTGTTAACTAATACAACTTTTGATGCAGATTTACCTTTGCCAGCAGAATTAACAGTTGGATTATCTTATCAAGTTACTGATAAGTGGTTAGTTGCTTTTGATTTAAATCATACAATGTGGAGTGCTTATAAAAGCTTAGATGTGAAATTTAATAATGGATTACCTACTTCTGTAAATCCAAGAAACTACAAAGATGTTTCTACATATCGTTTTGGTACTCAATATAAAGCAAATGATAAATTTACCTTTAGAGCTGGATACTACTTTGATGAAAGTCCTGTTCAAGATACTTATTTCGCTCCTGAAACTCCAAGGAATGATTCAAATGCATTTACAGGTGGGTTAACATATCAAATGAATAGTAAGTTAGGAATTGATTTTTCATTTTTGTATATACATTTTGATGAAATTGATAATTCTTACGAGCATAATCCTAACGGTGATTTTGCAGGAACATATAAATCAGTTGTATTTTCTCCAGGTATTGGTTTAACTTATGGCTTTTAATCAAAAAAAAATTGAAAAATGAAAAATAAATTTATATACCTAGCAATTTTTGCGGCTGGTTTTGCTTCATGTGAGCCAGAATTTGAAAATCCAGTTTCACAAGATTATTCAGCTGGAAACGCGGATTTCTCATCCTATGTAGCTATTGGAAATTCTTTAACAGCAGGATACATGGATGGTACAGTATCAAGAGTAAGTCAATCGTATTCTTTTCCAAATTTATTAGCGCAACAATTTGCTGCTGTAGGCGGAGGAGCTTTTACACAGCCATCATACGCTGAAGATATCGATAATTTAGGAGGTATCGCTGGAGTTCCAGGATTTAATACTAGACTAGTAATAGATGCATCACAAGGGCGTCCAGAAAATATCGTAGGTACACCTACTATTACTTTAACTCCTCAAGCAACTGCTTTTAACAATATGGGAGTTCCTGGAGCAAAATCATTCCATTTGTTAGCTAATACATATGGAAATGTCGCTAATTTACCAAACGCAAATCCATACTTCATCAGACATGCAACATCACCTACTGCGACAGTTTTAGGAGATGCTATGTCTAAAAACCCTACGTTCTTTACCAACTGGATTGGGGCTAACGACGTACTTTTTTATGCTACTAATGGAGGAGCACAAGCTGATGGCAACACACCTGCGGTTGACCATAACGTATCAGGGAACACAAATCCTTCAACTTACGGAGGAAATGACATCACTAACGCAAATGCATTTGCTGGAGTATACACAACTATCATCAACACTTTAACGGCAAATGGAGCTAAAGGAGTTGTTGCAACAGTACCAAGTGTAACTTCTATTCCTTATTTTACTACAGTCCCTTATGCACCGTTATCACCAAGCGCATTAGGAGGAGCTACAAATATCAATGCGTTAAACTCACAACTATACAACACCTTAGATGCAATTTTTACATCATTAGGAGAACCTAATCGAGTTAATCCTCTATCAGCTACTGCTGCTAACCCAATTCTAATACTTGATTTTGACATCCCTAATAGAGCAGCACAAATTACCGCTGCTTTAACTCCTGCTTTAGGTGCACCAACTGCAACAGCTTTTGGTCAAGTATTCGGAAGAGCTCGTCAAACTACAGCTGACGACTTAGTAGTACTTCCTGCATCTTCAGTAATAGGAACTGTTAATGCATCATCCCCATCAACACAAATTAATATTAATGGTGTAACTTTCCCAATGGCAAACAGATGGGTATTAACTTCAACTGAAAAAACAAGAGTTGCTAATGCAACGGCTGCTTACAATAGCGCTATTACCTCTATTGCGGCATCTAAAAATCTTGCGGTTGCAGATATGAATGCCATTTTAAATCAGTTGGTATCAGGATTAAGAGCTGACAATGGAACATTGTATACTGCGAATTATTTCTCTGGAGGTCCATCAGAATTTGCTGTATTATTCTCTTTAGATGGTGTTCATCCAAATGCTAGAGGATATTCTATAATCGCAAATGAAATTTTAAAAGTAATCAACAATCATTACAGCGCTAGATTACCTTTGCTAAATCCTAATAATTTCCCAGGTATTAGCATTGTGCCATCTAATTAAAAAAATAAATACTTAAAAAAAAGGCATCAAAAATGATGCCTTTTTTTGTATTTTTAAATAAAAAACATATGAATTTACTTATCAAATTATTAATCAGTACAATTATAGTTTTTGTATTATCGTATTTTCTTCCCGGTGTTCATGTAACCAACTTAACAGGTGCGCTTATGGTCGCTGTCGTGCTAGGATTATTAAATACATTTTTAAAACCCATATTGATTTTACTTACAATTCCAGTCACCTTTTTCACTTTAGGTTTATTCCTACTTGTAATCAATGCAATCATCATATTAATATGTGATTATTTCATTGCAGAATTTTATGTTGATGGATTTATTAGTGCTTTATTGTTCAGTATTTTATTATCCATTATTCAATCTATTTTAAATAAAATATTTGTAAGTGAAAGTTAATTTTTAGCGAATTGAATTTCAATAAATTAAAAACTTGTTTGGGTTGTAAAAATTCTATAATTTTGCAACCCAAATTTTATGGTACTTAAACAAAAGAAATAATGAACATTACAAAAACGCAAGTTGATGATTTAAATGCTATTGTAACGGTAGCAATTACGAAAGAAGATTATTCAGATAAAGTAGAAAAGATATTGGCTGACTATAGAAAAAACGCATCAGTTCCAGGTTTCAGAAAAGGTGGCGTTCCAATGAGTTTAATTCAAAAACAATACGGTAAAGCAGTATTATTAGATGAAGTAAACAAAATTTTACAATCGTCTTTAAATGATTACTTAGTAGCTGAGAAATTAGATATTTTAGGTAATCCACTTCCAAAAGTAACAGAAGATTTCAATTGGGATAACGAAACCTTGTCATTTGATTTCGAATTAGGATTAGCGCCTCAGTTTTCAGTTGATTTAACAGCAAAAAATAACGTTACAAAATTCAACGTTATTGCAGATGACAA
>JAHRWO010000185.1 GCA_019105125.1 Flavobacterium sp. | reverse complement strand
AGGAAGTTCAAAAGCTTTAATTGGTTTGCCGTTTTTTGTTTTTTCTGTAATAAAAGCCGTTTTTGGATCAATAAATTGGGTTAAATCAAACTTTTCTCCTTTGAAGTTTTTGACTCCACAAACGATATCAACAGGATTAAAATGTGTAGCTTCTTTTGCTATATTTTTTTGCGATTTATTATTCAAATCTATTTGAGAAGATTCTACAATTTGTAACGTTTGACGTCCTTTTTCATCTTGAACCCAAAATGGCCCTCCGCCAGGTTCGCCTTCATTTTTAACCATTCCACAAACACGAATAGGTCGATTAAAAACTTTGATTAAATATTCAATTTTGAATTTGGTTTGAAAAAAATTGAATTCTTCTGGCAACGGAAAAGCCATTTTACTTTCTGCAAAATCTTTTATTTCCGTAATTTGAGTCTCGGTAACATCGCCACTAGAAAGCAAATTAAGGTATTCGAAAATTTTGAATTGCATCCAAAGTAAAACACCTCCTAGCAGCTTCTTATTGGTTTCAATAACTTTTTTGTGATTTTGGGAAACGTTATCAATATTTTTTATAAAAACAATATCCGATTGCAAAGCATTCAAATTGTCAATTAAAGCTCCATGTCCACCAGGTCTAAAAAACAACTTGTTATCTTCTATTCGAAATGGCGTGTTATCTTCGTTAACCGCTAATGTATCGGTTGATTGATTTTGGTATGAAAAACTGATTTCACAATCTGAAAATTGATTGGTGATCTTCTCAAAATCGGGTTGAAATTCTTCGGTGATAGTAAAATGAATTTTTGTCTTTTGATTTTCATTTTTGAAAAAATCGGCTTCAAAAATATTTTCTTCAATAGGAGTAATTATTTTTTTGTCTTTTTCGTGGAATGGCAAAATACCTTTTGGCTTATTGGCAAAATCCAATCCTTCCTTGCTCAATAAAGTTTTAATCAAAGCGTAATATTTTGCATCACTAGACAAGGAAAAATAATCTAGATGTAATTGAATGGTTTTTTCTTTCAATTCTTTGTAAAAAGGGAAATTTTTCAATCCAAAAATAAAAATCGATACATCTTTAGCATTTTGCTTGTTGATATAACTATTTATGGTATCATTTTTTGGATCAAAATCGTTCAAAAACTCATTCAAAAATTTGAACATACGAGTAGCTGCACCCGAAGCAGGCACAAACTTCTCAATAGAATAATTAGCCTTGTGTTTATCAAAGTATGAAACAAAATCAATCGTTTCCTCTTCTGAAAATTGCCAAATACCATCGCCCACTTTAGCTGAACGAACTAAGTTAATTTTGGGAATTCCTTGGATAAAAAAATCCAACTGTTGTTGAATTTTATGGATTGAATTTCCTCTATTTTGTATGTAAATTAAATCGTCTTCTGTAAATATTTTTTCCATTCTCTATAGCCTAAAATAGCAATAAACGTAAATAGTATAAATTGAAAACTCGAAAAGGTTAAGCCCTTATAAAAATACAACGGAATCGAAATGATATCCGCTATAATCCAAAAAATCCAGTTTTCGATTTTTCTTTTGGCCATGAGCCACATTCCTACGAAAAACAATCCCGTAGTGAGTGCATCTACATAAGCCGTCCAATGAGTAAATTTATCAAAAAAATAGTAAATTAAAGCAACAAACGTTAAGGTAATTAAAAAAATAAGTGATGAAATCACAAATTCTTTTCTACTAATCGTTGAAATAGGAAATTCTTCATGTCCACCTTTTGTTTTAGACCATAAATACCATCCTAGAAAACTCATAATCGAATAGTAAATATTGATAATTAAATCACCATACAATTGAAATTTATACAAAATATAAACGAAAAGAATCGTGCTTACTAGGCCTGTTGGATAAACTAAAATATTATTTTTCTTGGCAAACAAAACACTAATCACTCCAAAAACGACAGCAATGAATTCTAATGCTATTAAGTAAGCAGGATAGTCTTTGTATTGATCGAATAAAAACACTATCATATGCCAAAAAAGTTTGGATCATTTTCAAAAGCTGTTCCAATCACCACCAAATCTGCGCCGGCTTCATACACTTCTTGAATCGTTTTCATAGAACGAATGCCACCGCCAACAATCAAAGGAATATGAATATTTTGCGATACAAACCGAATCATTTCTAACGAAACGTGCTGATTAGCTCCACTTCCTGCTTCCAAATAAATCAGTTTTTTTCCTAAAAATTCGCCTGCTTTTGCTGTTTTATAAGCTAATTCGATATTGTTATTTTCAATCGGTTGGGTTTGACTTACGCGTTGAACCGCAGTTTCTTTTCCTCCATCTATAAGTAAATAACCTGTTGGGATGATTTCTAAATTTGATTTTTCCAAAGCTTCAACCGAATTAATATGATGTTCAATTAAATATTCTGGATTTCTTCCTGAAAGTAAACTTAAGAATAAAATACCATCGGCTTCATTAGAAATTTGGGATGGATGACCTGGAAAAATTAAAATAGGTAATTGTATTTCATTTTTTAGTCTTGCTATCAACTCATCTAAATGGGTTCCGCTAAAAGTGCTTCCGCCAACAAAAATATGGGTTGCGGGTGAAGCCTTAATTTTATCTAACAAAATCGAAACTTTTTCTATCGAAACTTTTTCTGGATCGATAAGAATAGCCAATAGTTTTCGATTATCGTTTTTAGCTTGAAGTATGTGCTGAAAGAGATTTTGCATTTTAATTGTTTGGGAAAGCGCAAACAAAGATATAATCTTCTATTTGATAAAAGTGGATTTGAAACTTTTCTATTGTGTTATTAAAATGCAATTCAGCCGAACATGTTCCATCACGTAAATCAAATTCGTTTTCAAAAATATGCTTTGGAAAACTGATTCCTTTTTCGTTCTTTATTTTGAAAATCGACTCTTTTATGCCCCAAACCACCGTTGCCTTCTCCATTTGTTCCAGAACAGAAAGATTTTCCAAATGCTTCACTTCCATGAATCTAGGTGAAATTTTTAACGTTTTTTCTTTAATTTTTTCCAAATCGATTCCCATCGGTTCGTCACTTATACAAATACAAGAGAACTCATGCGAATGCGAAATGGAGATGTGTTGGGTGATAGGTGTTAGGTAATGGATGTTGGGTTCGCTTTTACCTTTGTCCTTTTTCCTTTTGTATTCTAAATGAGGTTTTCCGGCTTCGTCATATGTTAAATCATAATCGGTATAACCTAAATATTGTAAGAGCATTCGAACCGCTAAAAACCCTTTTTGATGTTCCTCCGACTTCATTCCTTCTAGGCGAAATAACGAAGTATCCTTGAGCGAAACTGCTCTAAATAACGAGGTTACATCTTCGGTTATTTGCCAAAAGTATGCAGTTGTAGTTGCGTTAATTTCTATGGATTTATAAAAAGGCATCGATATTTAATTGTGATTCAAATGATTAGCAAAATAAACAATTCACAAATTTTAAAACATTATTTAGAAAATAGAAACTTATGTTGTAACTTTGCATCCTCAAATTTAAAAATAAATTTATAAACATAATGAGTACAAAAACAATTCCATATGTACCATACAAAGTTAAAGATATTTCTTTAGCAGCATGGGGAAGAAAAGAAATTCAATTAGCAGAAGCTGAAATGCCAGGTTTAATGGCTTTAAGAGCAGAATATGGTGCAAGCCAACCTTTAAAAGGAGCTCGTATTGCTGGATGTTTACACATGACGATTCAAACAGCGGTGTTAATTGAAACATTAGTAGCTTTAGGTGCTGATGTTACTTGGTCTTCATGTAACATTTTCTCAACTCAAGATCATGCTGCTGCTGCTATTGCTGCTGCTGGAATTCCAGTGTATGCGTGGAAAGGAATGAATGAAGAAGAATTTGATTGGTGTATTGAGCAAACTTTATTCTTCGGTGAAGAGCGTCAGCCATTAAACATGATTTTAGATGATGGTGGTGATTTAACTAACATGGTTTTCGATAGATATACTGAATTAGTTGAAGGAATCAAAGGTTTATCAGAAGAAACTACAACTGGAGTTCACCGTTTATACGAAAGAATGAAAGCGGGAACTTTATATATGCCAGCTATTAACGTTAACGACTCAGTAACTAAATCTAAATTCGATAACAAATACGGTTGTAAAGAATCTGCTGTAGATGCAGTTCGTAGAGCTACTGACGTGATGTTAGCTGGAAAAAGAGTAGTTGTTTGTGGATACGGAGACGTTGGAAAAGGAACTGCAGCTTCTTTCCGTGGTGCTGGTTCTATTGTAACCGTTACTGAAATTGACCCAATTTGTGCTTTACAAGCGGCTATGGATGGTTATGAAGTTAAAAAATTAGATACTGTTATCGCTAATGCGGATATCGTAATTACTACAACAGGAAACAAAGATATCGTAGTAGGTCGTCATTTCGAGGCTATGAAAGATAAAACTATCGT
>JAHRWO010000087.1 GCA_019105125.1 Flavobacterium sp. | reverse complement strand
TTCTATCAATATCATTTTCAATATAAAAAACATGAGCTACTTCACTTCCGTCGATATCATCTTTTGGAGATGGAATTCCCAGTACTTTTGTTAGTAATTTTAGTGACGTAAAATGTTTATAATCACCAAATTTCCATAACTCTAAAGTGTCTAAATGCGCCACTTCCCAGGGTTTCTTACCGAATAAATTCAACTTATCTGGAAGAGCAATTCCATTGATAATCATACGGCGAGCAATAAAAGGAATATCAAATTCTTTCGCGTTATGTCCACATAAAACATGTTGGGCCCCATTAAAATGGGTATTCAATAAATTAGAAAAATCTTGTAAAATTTTCTTTTCATCACCCCAAAAGCTAGTCACACGAAAGTTTCTGATATCAGCTTTATTTACAAAGTACCCTACCGAGATGGTAATGATTTTTCCAAATTCAGCCCAAATTCCAGCTCTTTCATAAAAATCTTCTGCTGAAACTTCATCTTTGCGTTGGTATTGTGTTTTTTGTTCCCAAAGTTGTTGGGTTTCCAAATCTAAACCACGATAATTATTGTACTCTGGAACCGTTTCAATGTCGAGAAATAGAATGTTGTTTAAATTAATTTTTTCAATCATAAGAGTAGTAGTTGTTTGAGTTAATGTGAATTTATTTTTTCTTATTTCTTTTCGCTAACATATTATATGCTTCTTCAACATAAACATATAAATCTTCACTATGAGGGTCATAAGAGGTTTGTACTCCTTTTAAATGACCTAATCGCACAATAATTAATTTGTCTTCAGGTATTACAATTACAAATTGACCTAAATGACCACGCATATAATATAAATCTTTTCCTAAAAAGTTATGCATCCACCAGCCATAGCCATATTCTGGACTTTTTTCGAAACGTGGCGTTATGCATTTTTTTACAAAAGTACTATCTAATACTTGTTGACCATTCCATTTTCCATTGTTTAAATATAATTTTCCGAAACGAGCAAAATCCCTTGCATTACTTGCAATACAACAATACGCTTTTTCAATTCCGTCAGGAGCTTCGTCTAATTGCCAAAGCGCTTCGTTCTCAGCTCCCATAGGCTCCCAAAAATGTTTTGAAACATAATTTGATAGATGCTCACCAGTGGCTTTTTCCACACACATAGCTAATAATTGAGTCGCCCCACTTAAATATTTGAACGATTGGCCCGGTTTTTCTTTTATATCTAATCCTAGAATAATATCTTTCAAATTATTATCGAAATATGCACGGGTTACAATCGAGAACGGACTATAATATTTTTCATCCCAACTCAAGCCTGATGCCATAGAGGACAAATCGCCAACAGTAACTTCTTTTGCAAATTCTCCTTTTAGTTCAGGAAAAAAATCAGTTACTTTTTGGTCTAAACTTTTAATTTTTCCTTCCATAATAGCTTTCCCCATTGCCATAGTTACTACACTTTTTGCCATAGAAAAAGAGTTGGTTTTCGAATTCTTATCAAATCCATCAAAATAGCTTTCATGCCAAATACTATCATTTTTAATGATTAAAAAAGCTACGGTTTGTAATTCTTTATGTGTTTTTTCTAATGTTTCTGTAGCTGGAACGACATTGTAATCGCTAGCTATTGCCCAGGGTTGGGCAACACCCTTTTTAATTTCTCTATTTGGAAATTCCTTATAATCCTCCAAGAAAGCTGTTGTATAACCTTTGAAATAAATAGTTCTTACTGCACGTAAAAGATAATCTACATTAAAAATATACATTAGAATAATGATACTTACTAAAACAATGGTCAACCATTTGAAGAATTTAAAAAGAAATTTCATAACTAATTTTATAAGATTACGTCATAAAAATAGCAAAAAGGCTTTAATTTTTATCACATTTAATTCAAAGATTATAGTTATCCTTGTTAATGAAATTGATGCAACAGTGTTTTACCATTTAGGTATAGGTTTATTAAGTTGAATCAAGTGATATATTTACAATAAAAAACCACCTGTATAAGGTGGTTTAATAAGATGTAAAAAGCTGAATTAATAATATTTTTTTAAGATTTCATATCTCCTTTTTTGTCATTAGCGTTATCTAAAACTTTACCTTTAAAAGATAATGTTTTTATAGCTTCAACTCCATTTTCAGAAGTTGTAATCGTTACAGATTTTTGGAACATTCCCGGAGAAGCTGCGTTGAAAGTTGCAGCCACCATTCCTTTTTCTCCAGGTTTAACAGGAGTTTTAGTATAATTTGCTGCAGTACAACCACATGCAGGTCTTACATTTGTAATTAAAACAGTTTCTTTAGTGTTGTTAGTAAAAGTAAATTCATACGTAACTGGTTTACCTTTTTCAATATCACCAAAGTCATGCATTTCTTCATCCCATTTGATATTTGATTGTTTTGGCGCAGCTGGCGCTTTAACTTCTGAAGGAACAATTTGCATAGGTTTTACTGTTTCTATTTTAGTATCTTTGCTTTGAGCAAATGATAAACCAGCAACAAATAAAGCTAGGATTGAAAATTTTATAGATTTCATACTATATAATGTTTTGTTATTTTAAATTTGTATAGCAAAACTAAAAAAGTTTTATTTTACTCTTGTTAATTATACTTTAATGATTGTTAATGACATGTTAATAGGTTCAGATTTTATATAGTTTTATGAAAATAAATAAATTCAATACCGTAATCTTTACAGGCTTTTTGGCAATTGTTGGTGTAATTATAATGCAACTATTCTTGCTTAATCAAGCATATATTTTCGAGAAGAAAGATATTGAAGATAAGATTCATTTCGCGCTTCAAGATGTTGTAAATAAAATTTACAAAGACAATAAGAAAGAACTTCCAATAAGCAATCCAATAAAGCGAATTTCCGATGATTATTATATCGTCAATGTTAACGATGTTTTTGAAAATACCATTTTAGAACAATATTTAAAAAGTGAGTTTGAAAAAGTTAAATTAGAACTCAGCTACGAATACGCTATTTATGATTGTAGCTCAGATGCAATGGTATACGGAAATTATGTTTCAGCTTACGGAAAAGAACCATCTAAGTTTTGTGAAGAATGTTTCCCTACAAATTCCGATTTAACCTATTATTTTGCCGTAAGATTTCCCAACATAGAAAAAACATATTTTAAAAGTTTGTCACAATATTGGATTTTCACAGTGGTGTTGTTTTTAGTTTTAATCATTTACGTCTATTCTGTTTTATTGATGTTAAAACAAAAGCGTTATACTGATTTACAAAAGGATTTTATAAATAACATGACACACGAGTTTAAAACTCCTTTGGCTTCTATTTTGATTGCTTCAAATTATGCCAACTCTCAAAAGGAAATTATAGATAACCCTAAACTTTCAAAATACATGCAGATTATTATTAATCAGAGCAATAAAT
>JAHRWO010000080.1 GCA_019105125.1 Flavobacterium sp. | reverse complement strand
GTATCTTTGAATAAAAATTGCTATGAGAAAGATTACAAAAGAAGATTTATCCCAAATGTCAAAAGTTCCCCGATTAAACTTGGTGAATTGTGTTACGGGTTATAAATCCGCTAATTTAATTGGAACAGTTTCAACGGATGGTGTTTTAAATGTTGCGGTTTTCAGTAGTGTAACCCACTTAGGAAGTGAACCTGCTTTATTAGGATTTATACTTAGACCCACAACTGTTCCGCGTGACACTTATAAAAACTTAAAAGAATCAGGTTATTTTACAGTAAATCATATTACGGAAGAAATGATTGCTGATGCCCATCATACGTCTTCGAGTTATGACGAACACATTTCAGAATTCGACAAAACGAACTTAGAAGCCGAATTTATTGACGACTTGAAAGTTCCTTTCGTGAAAGGAAGCCCGGTAAAATTATTGTGTAGATATGTCAACGAATACAAAATTGAAGAAAACGATTGTATTCACATTATAGCTTCCGTTGAAACCATTTATGCGGATGACACTTTGTTTCACAACGACGAATGGATGCAATTAGACCGAGGAAATGTGGTTGCTATAAATGGTTTAGATGGTTATGCTGTTCCGAAACTATCCGATAGATTTCATTATGCGCGACCAGATAAACCTTCAACTTCGATGTTATAATGGCTCATAAAAAAGTAAATCTTCCTGAAAAAATATGTAAAACCTGTCAACGCCCTTTTTCGTGGCGTAAAAAATGGGAGAAAAACTGGGAAGAAGTTATGTATTGTAGTGATAAATGTAGAATGAATAAAAACAAATAGCATGAACGGGTTAGTATGGTTTAGAAACGATTTGCGCACGATTGACAATCATTCGTTGTACAATGCTTGTAGAGAAAATGAAAAAGTAATTGGAATATATTGTCTAGATCCAAGACATTTCGAAACAACTCAATACGGTTTCAAAAAAACAGAAAAATTTAGAACGCAATTTCTTTTAGAAACTTTAGCCGAATTACAACAAAATTTAGCTGAGAAAAACATCTCATTGTTAGTCTATTACGGTTATCCCGAACAATTAATTCCAGAAGTAGCGGCAAAATATCAAATCGATACGATTTATAGTCAAAATGAATGGACGCAAGAAGAAGTGGATGTAGAAAATGAAGTAAGAAATCTAATTCCAGCGGTGAATTGGAAAACATATTACGACCAATTTCTATTTCATCCTGATGATGTTCCGTATGAAGATTGGGAGAAAATACCAGAAGTTTTTACAGAGTTCAGAAAACAATTGGAAAAGAAAATTCGAGTGCGACCAACCGTTGCCATTTCAGCAAAACCGATTTCTAATCTAATTGAAGAAAAAACCTCAATTCCTACATTAGAAGATTTAGGCTTTGAAAATTTCAAACAACCGAATAAAACCGCATTTCCTTTTAAAGGTGGCGAAAATCAAGCAAAAAAACGCATCAAAGAATATTTTTGGGACACTAAAAAACTAGCGGTTTACAAGAAAACTCGTAATGGTTTAGTAGGAAAAGATTACAGTTCGAAACTTTCGGCTTGGTTGGCAAATGGGAGTATTTCGGCACGAACAATTTATTGGGAAGTACAACAATTTGAGAAAAAAGTAGTCAAAAACGAAGATACCTATTGGTTAATCTTCGAATTGATTTGGCGTGATTATTTCAAATACATTTCACTAAAACACGGAAACAAAATATTCCAATTGAACGGTATTTTGCAAAAAGAATACCATTGGAATCAAAATACAAAAGCTTTCAATCAATGGACAAACGGTACGACTCCGGAACATTTCGTTAATGCCAACATGATTGAATTGCAAAAAACAGGTTGGATGAGCAATCGCGGCCGTCAAAATGTAGCGAGTTATTGGGCAAAAGAATGGGAACAAGATTGGCGCATTGGGGCGGCTTATTTTGAAAGCATGTTGATAGATTACGATGTGCATAGCAATTATGGCAATTGGATGTACAATGCTGGTGTTGGAAATGATCCAAGAGATAGAAAATTCAACATCAAACGCCAAGCAGAAATGTATGATGGCGATGGAAAATTTCAAAAAATGTGGTTAATTCCTGAATTATTTTAGATGAAAACACTTCGATTACTTTTGGGCGACCAACTCAATTCGGAACATTCTTGGTTTGATGAAGTCAATCCGGATGTAGTTTATGTAATGGCAGAAATGCGTCAGGAAACGGATTATGTAAAACATCATATTCAAAAAGTAGTAGCGTTTTTTCTTTCCATGCGAAATTTTTCGGAAGTATTGGTTAATAAAGGTCATCAAGTAGTTTATTATAAAATTTCGGATGCCAATAATCCTCATAATTTGGAACAATTGATTTTGGATTTGGTAGAAAAGAATACAATCGAGCAATTTGAATACCAATTTCCAGATGAATATCGCTTGGATGAACAATTAAAATCTATTTGTGAAAAGCTTTCTATTCCAACAAAATCCGTTGATTCTGAACATTTTTATACTTCTAGAAATGAACTAACGGATTTTTTCAAAGGTAAAAAGCAACTTTTGATGGAAAATTTCTATCGCATGATGCGAAAAAAACATGATGTTTTGATGGTTGGCGATCAACCGTTAGATGGAAAATGGAACTTTGACCACAACAATCGCAACCAATATAAAAACGAAGTTCCGATTCCGTTTCCTTTGGAATTTCATAAAAATGTGAGTGAAATTGTTGCCGAAATTGAAACGCAAAACATCATCACTTTTGGAAATATTGATGCTGAAAATTTCAATTGGCCGACTTCCCGAAACGAAAGTTTGCAATTGATTGATTATTTCTGTGAGTATTTGTTGGCGCATTTTGGAACGTATCAAGATTCATTGTTTTCTGGACATAAATTTCTGTTTCATTCACGTTTGTCTTTTGCGATGAATTCCAAAATGATTAGCCCGAAAGAAGTTGTTGATGCAGTGATTTCTTATTATTATCAAAATCAAGAAACCATTGAATTGGCGCAAGTAGAAGGTTTTGTACGACAAATTATTGGTTGGCGCGAATATGTTAGAGGAATTTATTGGAAAGAAATGCCGAATTATGCCCAAATGAACACACTAGAAAACTACAATCCGCTACCCGATTTCTTTTGGACTGGAAAAACCAAGATGAAATGCATGCAACATTCGATTTCTCAAAGTTTATCGGAAGCGTATGCGCATCACATTCAGCGATTGATGGTCATTGGTAATTTTTCTTTGTTGGCACAACTACATCCTGATGAAGTGGATGCTTGGTATTTAGGTGTTTATATCGATGCGATTGAATGGGTAGAAATACCAAACACTCGAGGCATGAGTCAGTATGCGGATGGCGGAATTGTGGCAACCAAACCTTATGTTTCTTCGGGAAGTTACATTAATAAAATGAGCAATTATTGTGGTAGTTGTCATTACAACGTAAAAGAGAAATTGAGCGAAAAAGCTTGTCCGTTTAATAGTTTGTATTGGCATTTTTTAGATGAGAAAAAACAACATTTTGCCAATAATCAAAGAATGAGCATGATGTTAGCCTTACTAAGAAAAATGAAACCGGAAGAATTAGCTGCTACTAAAGAAAAAGCGATTTCGATTTTGGAGGATATCTATAACTTATAAAAAAACCGAAGCTTTTTAGACTTCGGTTTTAAACTTTACTTATTAAATTTAATCTTATTCCCCACATTCATTTTCTGAGATTTCGCAAAAGCACCACACATGTGGAATAACATTCTTGCTCCTACGTTTCCGTCCCAATCGTCATCGCCTGGCGCTACTTCTACTAAATCAAATCCGATAATTTCTTTATTCGTTTCCGCTAGGCGACTGAACAAATAAGCGGCTTGCTCAAATGAAAATCCTCCCGGTACTGGAGTTCCTGTGTTAGGACAATACCACGGATACATGCCGTCAATATCAAAAGAAATGCAAACTTTATCTGGTAACGAAGCGATGATGTGATCGCATTGTTGTTGCCAAGTTTTGCCTTCAAAAGCTTCTTGTTTTAAATCCATATCGGTATGCACTAAAACTCTATCTTTCAACGCCACTTCTACTTCTTGCTCACAAAAATCGCGAATACCCACTTGTACAATTTTAGAAATTTGTGGAATTTGTAACGCATTATACATGATAGAAGCATGCGAATACGTAAATCCTTCATAAGCAATACGTAAATCCATGTGCGCATCTAAATGCAAGATTCCGAAGTTGTCGTATTTGGTTGCTAAAGCTTGGTAATAGCCTAATGGTGTGGAATGATCTCCACCAAGTAGCACCACTTTTTTACCTTGGTTCATCCAATGCAACACGCGGTCTTTTACTTCTTGATGCAATTCCTTACATACTTTATTGATTTTATCTAAATCCGCTTGTAAGGCTGGAAAAGTTGCCACATCTTCTCCACTTTCTAAAGCTTCGATTATGGGTTGGGCTAAACTTTTATATTTTTCTGAATTCTTTGCCCAATGCTCAGGAGCTTCATCCATGTAAATTCCTAATTTCCATAATTCAGGAAACTCTTGATGATTCAAATCTACTTGAAAAGAAGCATCTAAAATCGCATCGGGTCCTTCCGAAGCACCGGCTCCATAACTTACTGTTACTTCCCAAGGCACTGGAACTACAATAATTTCACTTTGCTCTGCTGAGAATGGCAATCCAAAAACGGTTGCATCTGCTAACCCAGGTTGTGATGGGTCAAAATTTTCTATGATTTGTTGTTTGGTCATTTTTTTGTTTTAAGTTTCAGGTTTTGAACCCGAATTTATTATTTATTCAAAATCAGTCTTTTCAATATTTGTCCGAATTCGTACATATCTTCAAAAGAACAATAGAATGGTGCCGGTGCTAAACGAATTACATTTGGTTCTCTCCAATCGGTGATTACGCCGCTTTTCATTAATCTATCGAATAACTCTCTTCCTTGTCCGTGAAGATATACTGACAACTGACATCCGCGTTCTTCTGGATTGGATGGTGTAATAATTTCGAAATCAGCGCCTTCTAATTCTTTATCAATTTCGTGTAAAATGAATTCTAAATAAGAAGTTATTAAATTTCGCTTTGCTATCAATTTATCCATTCCAACCTCAGCAAACATTTCTACCGAAGCTAAATAAGGTGCTAAAGATAAAATCGGAAGATTACTAATTTGCCATCCATCTGCTCCATGAACTGGATCAAAATCGGGTTCCATTTTAAAACGACGCTCTTTATTGTGTCCGTACCA
>JAHRWO010000386.1 GCA_019105125.1 Flavobacterium sp. | reverse complement strand
CAAACTTAGTAAATTGCCATTTATGATGAATGGTTGCTTTAAATAACAACTCAATTACTTTCTCATCATTCGGATTCATTTGTAGCAATAATTCCAAAGCATTTTGTCTTACAGAACTTTCGTAGTTTTCAGAGGCAAAATCCAACAATTGATTATACGAAGTCGCTTTCACTTGCTCTGGTAGATTTTCCGTATTCATTGCTAAAGCAAGCCAAGTTAATCGGAAACTTTTATCATTGTTACCAACAATATCTTTTGTTTTAACTAAAAAACGAAAACTCTCATCAGGAAAGTTTTTCCAAAGATTAGTTAAGGCTATTTCTTTCGATTGGTAGGAATTATCCTCTAACAACGTTTCATATTCCGATTTAAAAGCTTCTGGAATAACTGGTGTAGATTCCGCAACGGCTCTTCTTACCAAAATATTATTTGTTGCCAAAGCAGTTTCTAAAATAACTTTTCGTTCTTCAAAAGGAACATTTCGTGTTTGATATACTATGTATTGTTTGATTGGATAATATGCATCTGATTTCAAAATTTCTGTCAATTCTACCAATGATTTTTTACTTTTCTTCAGAGCAAAATAGTCTTGAATGAATTTGTTTTTTGAAAGATACTTTTGAGCGATTTCCATTTCAAATCCCGCTGTTTCTAACCAAACTTTTTTGAAATTTTCCACATCATAACCCGAAACCTGTTTTACAATTCTCAAGAAATCATCTGTGTTGACGTTTTTATATTGGTATTTCTTTAAGTACTTTTTTACCGCTTTTTGGAAATTCTTCGCACCAATATCTTCACGCATCACATGCAATGCCCAAGCACCTTTTTTGTAAAACGATAACGAACTCGCTTTTTCATTCATTACGGGAATCGTATCGGTTTTAGAAGCACGTTTTAATTGTTCGGCGTAATCGTTTAGTTCCTCATAGAAATAATCATCTCCAAATAAATGACGTTCTGCCAATAAAGCATAATATGTCGCAAAACCTTCTTGTAACCAATGATGTTTTCCAGATTGAGCCGTAATCAAATCGCCAAACCATTGATGGGCTAATTCATGTGCGTTGACATTTACATAATTTCTATCATTAAACCCGATGGAATCCACCACAAAATCTTGTGCAAAAATTGTAGAAGTCGTATTCTCCATTCCCGCATACAAAAAATCACGAACGGGAACTTGGCGGTATATACCCCAAGGATACTTCACTCCTATTTCTTGCTCCAAATAATCAAATATTTCTTTAGAATAGCGATAGGTTGGTTCAAATTTTGAAACGTCGTTTTTATCCAGGTAAAATTCTAATGGCGTTCCAAATTTTGTTGTTTTAGTTTGTATTTCAAAATTCCCGATGGCTAACATTACAAGATAAGAAGACATGGGTTTTTGCATTTGAAAATGACTAATTTCAACTTCTTTGTTCCTTGTAAACGACATTTGCATACCTTTTGGCAAAGAATATGTTTTAATTCCATTAGATATCGCTATAAACTTCGAATTATGAATAATAGAAACACTAAAAATTACTTTTTCATTCACATCATTAAAACTGGGCAACCAATGACTAGTATAGCGACCTTGTCCTTGCGTCCAAATTTGTAAATCGTCACCTTCTCCTGTAAAATAAAGTGTTTGTTTGGGTTTTGCGTAATAACTGAAAGTTAGTTTGTTCTTTCCTTTATTAAACCCTTCAAATAAAATTAATTCTTTTTTATTGTTTTTAAATTTTACATTCTTATGATTAATTGATACATTTTCAAATTCCATATTCACTGCATCAATTCTAATTGTATCGATATTTTTTAGAACTTCGAATTCATAAACAACCCCACCATTGACAGTCTTTTCTATTGAATTCAAATCAATAATAAGATGACATGAAGTAAAATCAACTTTATCAATTTGTTGACCAAATGACAAATTAATGAAAAACAAGGCTAAAAGAATTCGAAACATCTTGATGAATTTTAATAAAACACGAATATAAACATTTTCAATTTCTCTCTTTTTTAAATTAACAAATTATAAACTATCTTCGCTTTTGAATCCACACATAAGTACAGACAAGTCGCGACTTGTCACTTCGATAAATAATAATAAATGAATCTACTCGAAACTCCCATAGAATATCTCAAAGGCGTTGGTCCGCAGCGTGGCGATTTATTGCGCAAGGAGTTGGGCATTCATAAATATGCTGATTTACTGAATTTATTTCCAAATCGCTATATCGATAGAACGCGTTATTACAAGATTAACGAACTACAAAACAGCAATTCTGAAGTTCAAATCGTAGGAAAAATAATAAACATCAAAACGGTTGAACAAGGAAAAGGAAAATCGAGATTAGTTGCCACTTTTGTTGACGATACAGGGCAAATGGAACTCGTATGGTTTCAAGGCCAAAAGTGGATTCGTGAAAGTATCAAGATTAATATTCCGTATGTAATTTTTGGAAAAGTAACCCAATTTGGCGCTACTTACAACATGGCGCATCCCGAAATGGAATTATTAGAAGAACACAAAGCCAGTCTTCGTTCGGCAATGCAACCCGTTTATCCAAGTACCGAAAAATTAGCCAATAAAGGCATTTCGAACAAAGTCATCAATAAAATGATGCAACAATTGTTTGTGGAAACCCAAGCTTTATTTTCAGAAAATTTACCTAATTATCTTTTGGAAGAATTAAAATTGATTCCTAAAAATGCGGCTTTATTCAATATTCATTTTCCGAAAAGTCAAGATTTATTGGCAAAAGCACAATTCAGATTGAAGTTTGAAGAGTTGTTTTTCATTCAATTGCAATTGATTACGAAAAATCTCATTCGCAAACACAAAATCAAAGGAATGCCGTTTGAAAAAGTGGGTGAAAACTTCAATAATTTCTATAAAAATCATTTGCCTTTCGATTTAACCAATGCGCAAAAACGCGTTTTAAAAGAAATCCGAAATGATTTAGGAAGTAACGCCCAAATGAATCGTTTACTTCAAGGTGACGTAGGTTCTGGAAAAACGATTGTGGCTTTAATGTGCATGCTTTTGGCAAAAGATAATGGCTTTCAAAGTTGCTTAATGGCGCCAACAGAAATTTTAGCCAACCAACATTTTAACGGAATTACTGAATTAGCTAAAGAACTGAATATCAATATAAAAATATTAACTGGTTCAACTAAAACTTCAGATAGAAAAATCATCCAC
>JAHRWO010000384.1 GCA_019105125.1 Flavobacterium sp. | reverse complement strand
ATTTCCAGTTGAAGCACACGGTTTCACAGAAACGTATTCTTGGGTTGACGAATACCGAAGAATTTTAGACTTATTCAACGAAAATCTATTACAAAAATAAAATGCCACAGTTAATCGAATTAGGAACAAAAGCCGAAATGTTGGAGCAATTATCCATCATCCAACAATTATATCCTGATTATACTTTAGAAATCTATGGAAATTTGCTAGGCAAAATGATTCCACACAATTACAAACAACTCATCGTAGTAGAAAACGGAATCACAATGGGTTTGGCAGGATTTTGGATTGGAACTAAACTGTGGTGTGGTAAATATCTAGAAATGGATAATGTAGTCGTTCATGAAGATTTTCGTTCCAAAGGAATTGGTAGCATCATGACCGAATATCTCAATCAAAAAGCTATCGATGAAGATTGTAATATGATTGCTTTAGATGCGTATACGACCAATTTTGGAGCCCAAAAATTCTACATGAATCACGGATTTGTTCCCAAAGGGTTTCATTTTGTGAAATACTTGAAGTAACTTATTCAATCTTGGGTTTGCTTCACAAAAACCAAAGTTTTAACTACATTTGTTAAATAAAAATTAAGTAATTTGAGTTCAGGAAAAAGCCTTTTTAAACAAACCTTAATCTATGGATTGGCAACAGTTTTGCCAAGAATGCTTAGTTTTCTGCTGGTACGATTATATACAGATTATTTGCCAAACAAAGAATATGGCGAAGTTTCTGTAATTTTTTCATATTTAGTTTTTTTCAATGTAGTTTTATCTTATGGAATGGAAACGGCTTTTTTTCGATTTTATAATTCGGAAGAGAACAAAGGAAAAGTAATTTCAACCTCTTCAATTTCTATCTTATGGTCAACAATTGGATTCTTAGCCTTGTTTCTCTTGTTCCGAAATAACTTAGCGCTTTGGTCAGAAATTAAGGTAGAATACATCGTTTTCACGATTTGGATTTTAGCTTTAGATGCACTAGCGATTATTCCATTTTCTAAAATTAGAGCCGAAAGCCGTCCTGTGAAATACGCTTTTATTAAAATATTTAATGTTGTAATCAATTTATCTTTAAATGTTTTCTTCTTAGCTTTTTTACCAAAATGGGCTGAAAATACAGATAGTATAATAGTACAATCTATCTATTTTGAGAATTTTCAAATAGGATATATTTTTGTTTCAAATTTAATAGCAAGTTTTGCCACTTTACTTTTCGTTTTGCCTGATTATTTGAAAATCAAATGGCAGTTTGATACCGATTTGTGGAAAAAAATGATGCAGTATGGTTTGCCTATTTTGGTAGCTGGAATAGCTTTTGCCATCAATGAACATTTCGATAAAATCTTGTTGGATTGGATGAAAGTTGATTTGGCAGATATTGGAGCTTATTCTGCTTGTTATAAAATTGGAATGTTTATGGTGTTGTTTCGAACGGCTTATACTTTAGGAATTGAACCGTTTTTCTTTAGTCATGCTAAAAATGAGAAGGCACCGCAAACGTATGCTACGATTACCAAATATTTTGTCATTTTTGGGTCGTTTATTTGCTTAGGAGTTATTGTTTTTGCGGATATTTTAAAACTGATTTTAGTAAACAATCAAAGTTATTGGTCTGCCATGGATATTGTTCCATTGATTGTTTTGGCTAATTTCTTTTTAGGTATCTATACTAATCTATCCGTTTGGTACAAATTAATCGATAAAACTAGAGTAGGAGCTTATATTTCAATTGTTGGAGCTATAGTAACTTTAGTTTTAAACTTGATTTTAATTCCATTCATCAGTTATATGGGTTCTGCAATTGCTACCATTTTGGCTTACGGAACCATGATGTTTATTTCGTATTACATGGGACAAAAAAAATATCCAATTCCATACGATAAGAAATCCATTTTTACTTATTTAGGATTAGCGATAGTACTTTCTGGAATTTCATTTTATGTGCCCATTTTACGCGAAACTTATGTCTTTGGAATTGCATCTATCTTGTTTTTTGCTTACTTTGTGTACCGAAACGAAAAAGAAACCATTTTAACGATTATCAGAAGAAAATAATAACTTTGAACTATAGATTTAGTAAGGATTTCTCCAATTTCTAAAATCTGTATTCTAAAAAAAATAGAATTAAAAATGCAAATCAAAATCATCAATAAATCCAATCACGAGTTACCAAATTATGAAACTATAGCTTCGGCTGGAATGGATTTACGTGCGAATATTTCAGAACCTATTACCTTAAAATCACTAGAAAGAACCATCGTAAGAACCGGACTTTTCATAGAATTACCCATCGGTTACGAAGCGCAAGTACGTCCAAGAAGCGGTTTAGCAGTAAAAAAAGGAATCACCGTTTTAAATTCACCCGGAACAATTGATGCGGATTATCGTGGAGAAATTGGTGTGATTTTAGTAAATTTATCCAATGAAGATTTCGTAATCGAAAACGGAGAAAGAATCGCCCAATTAATTATCGCCAAACACGAAAGATCAGAATGGATTGAAGTAACTGAATTATCAGAAACGTCAAGAGGAGAAGGCGGTTTTGGTAGTACTGGGGTGAAGTAAAGAGCCCCCTAACCCCCAAAGGGGGAACTGACAAAATTGTGTAAATAGTTTATAAATAAATTGAATTAACTAATAAAATCCTATTGACCCCTAATAGGAATTCCCCCTTCGGGGGTTAGGGGGCTTATATGAAAATAATAGTACCAATGGCAGGTCGTGGTTCACGCCTTCGCCCACATACCTTAACTGTTCCAAAACCATTAATCCCAGTAGCAGGAAAACCAATCGTTCACCGTTTAGTGGAAGATATTGCTGGCGTTTTAAATCAGAAAATAGACGAAGTGGCGTTTATTATTCATGAGAGTTTTGGTAAACAAGTAGAAGCAGATTTAATTGCTATTGCCCAAAAATTAGGAGCAAGAGGAACCATTTACTATCAAAACGAAGCACTAGGAACGGGTCACGCGATTATGTGTGCGAAAGATTCATTGGAAGGTCCAGCGGTTATCGCTTATGCGGATACGTTAATTCGTGCGAATTTTGATTTAGACACAACTGCCGATAGCGTAATTTGGGTAAAACAAGTCGACCAACCTGAAGCTTTTGGAGTTGTGAACTTAAATGAAAAAGGTGAAATCATCGAATTGGTAGAGAAACCTAAAGAATTTGTATCCGATTTAGCCGTAATCGGAATTTACTATTTCAAAGATATTGCGGTTTTGAAAAACGAATTGCAATCGGTATTAGACAACAACATCATTCACGGTGGCGAATACCAAATTAATGATGGTATCAAACAAATGATGGCAAAAGGCATGAAATTTGTACCAGGACAGGTAGACGAGTGGATGGATTGCGGAAATAAAGACGTTACAGTAGAAACCAATACAAGGATGTTAGGGTTTTTACACAACGATGGCGAACATTTGGTTGATTATGATGTGAAATTAGAGAATTCAACTATTATTCCACCATGTTATATAGGGGAAGATGTAGTTTTGATTAATGCAACCGTAGGTCCAAATGTTTCATTAGGAAAAGGATGTCATGTAGTTGATTCAACAATAAAAAACAGTTTGATTCAAACACATGCTCATATCAAAAATGCGAATTTGGACAATGCGATGATAGGGAATCATGCTCGTTTTGATGGCAATTTTACAAGCATTAGTATCGGAGATTATTCGGTTTTGGAATAGATGATAAAGAAAACACACATAGCTTTTTTGGCGTTCCTGCTTTTTAGTTTTGGGAATCACTTGTTCGCACAAGAGAATCCCGATGCAATTGCTTTGGTGGACGACCAATTGGAAAATAATTTTTACGAAGCCATGAAGCAACGTGGCATCGAAAATTACGATAAAGCTATTGTAGCCATTCAAAAATGTATTGAAAAAGAACCTACAAACGCCGCTTTTCAATATGAGTTAGGTAAAAATTATTTGAGCCTAAAAAACTATGTTGATGCTGAAAGTGCCTTTAAAAAAGCAGTCGAGTTAGACAACAAGCAACGTTGGTATTGGAATGGTTTGTATGATGTGTATTATCAAACGAAAGATTTTCAAAAATCGATTCCGATTGTAGAGAAATTAATTGAGTTTGATGCCAACATGAAAGAAGATTTGGTTTCGCTTTACATGAATACTAATCAGCACGCGAAAGCCTTTGAGTTATTGAATAATATGGAGTCATCTTCAAAATTGACACGTACAATGGAATTCTATAAGCTAAGATTACTGGAAACAAATAAACTTGCTAAGCCACAAAAAGAACAATTGGAAGATGCGATTAAAAAAAATCCTAAAGTGGAACAAAATTATATCGATCTGATTGTTTTTTACACGAATTTAAATCAAGAAGAAAAAGCATTTGAGGTAGCGAAACAATTGGAAAAAGAAATCCCAAGTTCTGATTGGGCTCATGTGAGTTTGGTGAAGTTTCACTTAAATAATAACGATGGTGAAAATGCTTCAAAATCCATGTTCAAAGTTTTGGAAAACGATCGAATGGATTTAAAAATCAAACATCGTGTTTTTAATGAGTTTTTAATTTTTGCAGTTAAAAATTCAACCTATTTAAAAGAAATCGATAAAGCAATTCCGTATTTTGATAACGACAAAGAAATCAATGTAGCCAAAGAAGTAGCTAAATTTTTCTGGAAAAAAAACGATTTAGAAAAAACAGCTTACTATTTTGAAAAAGGACTTAAAAAAAATTCGGATGATATAGATGCAATGAAATTGTATTTAGAAGTGTTAATTCAGAAGCAAGATTTTCTGTTGGTAACAAAAAAATCAGAAGAATATTTAGAGTCTTTTCCCACGCAATCAGGATTTTATTTTTATGCGGGTTTAGGATATAACCAACTAAAAGAATATAAAAAAGCTAAAAACAATCTTGAAAACGGCTTAGATTTTGTAGTGGAAAATCCATCATTAGAAGCTAATTTTTACAAACAGTTAATTATAAGTTGCGAAAATTTGAATGATAATGCTAAAAAACAAGTGTATACCAACAAGTTAAAGCAATTACAAAAATAAATGAAGTCGATATTATCAGCCTTTTTAGTCTTTTTTTTAATAGGATGTAAATCTAAACAAGCCGTAGCTACTGCTGCTGCAAGTGAAAATACTGAAGTTTTTAAAGTAATTAAAGGTCATTACAACAACCAACAAGATTTTAAAACTTTAAGCATAAGAGCTAATGCCAAATATGAGGATGCCAAACAATCACATTCTATGAATGCGGATATTCGCATCAAGAAAGATGAAATTATTTGGATAAACATTAAGTTCTTAGGAATTCCTATGGCAAAAGCGATGATAACTCCTACAAAAGTAAGTTATTATGAAAAGATAAATAATTCCTATTTTGAAGGTGATTTTAGCGTATTGAGCAATTGGTTAGGAACCGATTTAGATTTTAATAAAGTACAAAATTTGTTTTTAGGAAAAGCTATTGATGACTTAACTGAAGAACGTTGGGTTTCTGAAGTAGTGGAGAAAATGTTTAAATTATCGCTTCCTAATAATGCTGATATTACAAAAGAATTTTATTTTGAAGGAGCCAATTATTTATTGAAAAAAGAAACAATAGTTCAAGCAAGTAAAAATCGAAATTTAGAAATTCATTACCCATCCTTTAAGGAAGATAAGGGGATGTTTTTACCAAATGAAATCAACATTAAAGCCGAACAAAAAGATCAAGTTTCTATTGATATTGTATTCAAACACACAACATTTGATGAAAATTTGAGTTATCCTTATTCAATACCTAATGGTTATTCTAAAGTTGAAATCGATTAATTTTTTTTAAACTAAAAAAACTACCTTTGTAAAAATCCTGGATGCATGAATCAATTCTTTAAAATTCTATTTTTCTTTTTTATAACAACCTTATGTTTTGCTCAACCTTCAGAACAGCAAAAACTAGAGGAACGCAAAGCCCAAATTCTAAAAGAAATTTCCGAAAACAGATTGCGTTTGGAAGCTGAGAAAAAGAAAGAAAAATCAGTTTTAGGACAAATTAATCAACAAAAAAAATTGATTCAATTGCGTGAAAAGTTACTGAATACAACAGCAAAACAAACACGCATTTTAACGGATGAAATCTATTTAACTCAATTAGAAATGAATAAGTTAAATAGAGAATTGAAAGTCCTAAAAGAAGATTACGAAAAGATGATTGTAAAATCATACAAAAGTAGAAATGAGCAAAGTAGAATTATGTTCATACTTTCTTCAGAAAATTTTTTGCAAGCGTACAAAAGAATTCAATACATGAAGCAGTACACTGATTTCAGAAAAATGCAAGGGGAGGAAATCAAAGAAAAGCAAGAAAAATTAGCCGAAGCCGAGAAAAGATTAACAGAAAGTAAAAAAGAAAAAGAAATTGTTCTGCAACAAACCGAAAAAGAAAAGCAAGAATTAGAAAAAGAGAAAAAAGAACAAGAACGATTAGTCTCCTTAATTCAAAAAGATAAAAAGAAATTAACCGCTGAAATAAATCAAAAACAAAGAGAAGCTAGAGCTATAGATGCAAAAATTAAAAAATTAATTGCAGCAGAAATCGCAGCCGCAAACAAACGAAACGCAGAAAAAACTGGAAAAACTGCGCCAAAAGCTGGAACAACAGCCGCTTCAAAATTTGTTTTAACAACCGAAGGAAAAGTAGTTTCAGATAATTTTAAAGCCAATAGAGGTAAATTGCCTTGGCCCGTTGCTGACGGTTATATTTCATTAAAATATGGAGATCAACCGCATCCTGTTCATAAAAATTTGGTTATACACAACAGTGGGGTTGAAATTACAACCAAACCAGGTGCTTCTGCAAGAGCTGTTTTTGGTGGAGAAGTTTTACAAGTACAAGTGATTTCGGCAAACAATAAAGCAGTATATATTCAGCACGGGGATTTTATTACGGTATATTTGAATTTATCATCCGTTAGTGTTTCAAAAGGACAAAAAGTTAGCATCAAGCAAAATATTGGTAAAATTCACACCGATTCTTCAGGAAATGCCGTGATTAAGTTTTTAGTATTACAAAATACTACAACATTAAATCCAGAATCTTGGTTAAATTAAAAAAGTATGGGGTCTTGTTGACCTCATTTTTTTTAGATATTTGTAACAAATATGAATGTAAACAACATCAAAATACTTCACATCGATAGTAATCATCCTTTACTTTGGGAGCAATTACAACAAGCTGGTTTTCAAAACGAAGCTGATTTTACTTCCTCCAAACAAGAAGTAGAAGCTAAAATTGAAAATTATCATGGTATTGTCATTAGAAGCCGTTTTAAAATTGATAAAACCTTTTTAGATAAAGCAACTAATTTGCAATTCATCGCTCGTGTTGGCGCAGGTTTAGAAAGTATCGATTGTGATTACGCTACAGCGAAAGGAATTCATTTAATCGCTGCTCCAGAGGGAAATGCAAATGCCGTTGGCGAACACGCTATCGGAATGTTGTTGTCACTTTTTAATAACTTGAACAAAGCCAATAACGAAGTAAAATCAGGTCAATGGAAACGTGAAGCCAATCGCGGTCACGAATTAGAAGGCAAAATCATCGGAATTATCGGTTATGGTAACATGGGAAAATCATTCGCAAAAAAATTACGCGGATTTGACGTAACCGTTTTATGTCATGATATTTTACCGAATATGGGAGATGCCAATGCAATTCAAGTTTCATTATCTGAACTTCAAGAAAGAGCCGATGTTCTAAGTTTACACACACCTTGGACTCCTGAAACTGATAAAATGATTAATACGGATTTCATTAATCAATTTAAAAAATCATTTTGGTTTATTAATACCGCAAGAGGAAATTCGGTGGTAACAGCTGATTTAGTTGAAGCATTGAAATCAGGTAAAATTTTAGGCGCAGGTTTAGATGTTTTGGAATACGAAAAACTATCTTTCGAAACTTTATTTGAAGGTGAAAAACCAGCCGCATTCGAATATCTTTTACAGGCAGAAAATGTACTGTTAACACCACATATCGCGGGTTGGACATTTGAAAGTCATCAAAAACTTGCCCTAACCATTGTAGATAAAATTTGTAAGTTGTATCAATAAGATTTGTGAAATTTTAACGAAAGACTATGATTAGAAAAATATTGCCATCCAAAAGCTTGGTGTATCATTCTTTTTTAACCAAAGAAGAACTTTTAGAGCGACTTCGTGATGCAATTGAAACAGAAAGATTACATGATTTAAATTCTCGTAATAAGATGGAATCAAAGCCTTATTTTGGTGAAATCCAAAATAGTTTATTCAAAATCAGGAGAGTTATAGATTATAGAAATTCATTTTTACCTCAAATAAATGGAGAAATCATTGAAGATGAAAACGGGACCAAAATTAAAGTAGAAATGAAATTAATAAGCTTTGTTAAATTTTTTATGATTATTTGGTTTTCTTTTTGTGCTTTTTTTGGGTTAATTTTATTAGTATTGATTTTTGATAATGATTCGAAATCTAGTAGTGGATTTTCAATATTAATTCCAATCTTCATGCTAATTTTCGCTACTTTTTTGGTGTCTTCCGGATTTGAATCTGAAAGTGAAAAAAGCATAAAAGATTTAGAAGAGATTTTACAAGCAAAATTAATAGTATAAATACAATAATAATTTTAAAAGAAAAAGGCTAATCAATCGATTAGCCTTTTTCTTTTCTTTCCAATTCCGCTTGAAATTCTTCCATAACGGGTTT